>NZ_RZSU01000060.1:0-40625 GCF_003997585.1 Mesorhizobium sp. M5C.F.Cr.IN.023.01.1.1
CATTGGGATCGATCAGGAACAGGTCCGCCCCCGCATAGTAAACCACGCACAGCATGGCAAAGCCCGAAAGCCAGGTGGCGTAGGATTCCCATTTGAACCAGGTCAGATGCTCGGGCATTTCGGCCGGCGCCACCAGATATTTCTGGATGTGATAGAAGCCGCCGCCATGCACCTGCCATTCCTCGCCGAAGGCGCCGACAGGCATGCCCGGACGCTGGCGCAAGCCAAGATCGAGCGCGACGAAATAAAAGGACGAACCGATCCAGGCTATGCTGGTTACGACATGCAGCCAGCGCACGGCGAAACTCAGCCAGTCCCAGAAAATCGCGAAATCCAACATTGAAAAGTCGTCCCTGCCGATCGGCTGACTTTACGGACTGGAGCGCAAACGGAAAGGGCCGAGCTGCACGATGACTTTCAAAAAAAAATGGAAAATACTAGGGTTATCCCTACGCAGCCGTATGAGAGCCCTAAGCCGCATGGCCTACCTCGACAACATCGCCGTTTTCGTCCGCGTCGTCGAGCTTGGCAATCTATCGGCGGCGGGCCGCGACATGCGAATTTCGCCGGCGGTCGCCTCCAACCGCATCAAGGAGCTCGAAAAGCACCTTGGTGTCAGGCTGTTCAACCGCACGACGCGGCAATTAATGCCGACCGAGCACGGCACGGTGTTCTACTCCGGCGCCAAGCAGGTGCTTGAGGCGGTCACCGAGGCGGAGGCCGCGGTCAGCGCTTTGTCCGGCCAGCCGCGCGGCACCATCAAGGTGACAGCGCCGCTCGGCCTCGGCCGGCGGCTGGTGGCCTCGGGCATCCCCGATTTCCACGACAAATACCCTGATATCGAGGTGCGGCTGAGGCTTTCAGACCACAATGTCGACATCATGAAGGAAGGCATCGACGTTGCCTTCCGGCTGGGTATCATCGAGGATTCCAGCCTCAGGATGCGCGGCATCATGGAGTGCGAGCGGGTGCTGGTGGCGGCGCCGAAATATCTTGAGGCGCGCGGTGAGCCGACTGAACCGCAGGAATTGATCGGCAAGAAGCACGACTGCCTGATGCTTCGCTATTCCGGCGCGCGCGAATACGTCTGGACGCTGCAGACGGCCGACGGCCCGCGGAAATTCGAAGTGCATGGGCCTTATGACACCGATGATGGCGACGTGCTGACCGGCTGGGCGCTGTCCGGCCGCGGCATCATCAACAAGCCGCGCTTCGAGGTCGAGCCGTTCATCCGCGACCGGCGGCTGAAGGTGATCCTGCCCGATACGCCGCCGACACCGGTGCAGTTCGCCGCCGTCTACCCGCACAAGAAGCTGCAGGACCCGAAGGTGCGGCTGCTGCTCGATTTCATGGCCGAGCGCTGCCAACGGCTGATCAAGGATATTCTGGCAGGCAAATGATCGCCGGCTGGCCGGTTGCGTCCCGTCAAGCCGGCGAAGATAGTCCCAGCGGTATTCACTCACCAGGGAAGACCGATGGCCAGCGGTGCCAAAATGCATCTCGCCGTTTCACTGTTTCCGGAAAGCGCTCTTTCCCCTCCATCCGACGCCGGTCCGGATTTCACTCTTCTGGCCCGGTTTGTGCAAAAGGCCGAGACGGCCGGGCTGGATATGGTGCTGCTTGCCGATTCCGCGCCGGCTGCAGGCGGCGACGCACCGAACCGGCAAGTGCCCTTCGAAGCGACGACCCTGCTGGCAGCGCTTGCGACGATTACCAGCAGGATCGGCCTCGTCGCCGCGGCGTCGACGGTCGCCCACCAGCCCTACAACCTCGCGCGCCGTTTCGCATCGCTCGACGTCATCAGCCATGGCCGTGCCGGGTGGCACGCGAGCATGGTCTCCGATCCGCGCGAGGCGACCAATTTCAGCCGTCCGGAAGGGTTTTCCAGCGACGATTTCCGCCGACGCGCGGAAGAATTCATCGGGATCGTGCGGGGCTTGTGGAGAGGCTGGGATGCGGATGCCCTGCTGTTCGACCAGCGCGGCGGCCGCTTCTTCGATCCCGAAAAGATGCAGCTGCTCGACTACAAGGGCGAGTTTTTCTCTGTGCGCGGGCCACTGAACGTTGCACGCTCGCCGCAGGATACCCCGGTGCTCGTCATGTCAGTCCTGTCGGAGCCCGACATGGAGATCGCCCCCCGCTTCGCCGATGTCATCCTGCTGGACGAGCCATCGATCGCGGGCGCGAAGCCCGACGATCTGAAGCGCCACGCGCTTGCGTTCGGGCGCAGTCCTGGCGCGACAAAGGTGCTGATGACCGTCGCGCCGGGTGCTGACATGGCCGCCAGGCCGGACCTGATCGCGGACAGGCTCGAAGAGCCCTTCCGATCGAAAAGCTGCGATGGCTTCAACATACTCATGCCACCGGCGCTATCTGTGCTCGACGATTTCGTCGACCTCGTGCTGCCGGAGCTTCGCCGTCGCGGCCTCCTCCGGTCGGATTATCCCAGCGCGACGCTGCGCTCCCATCTCGGACTTGCTGGGAGAGATGAACGATGACCGCCCATCGACGTCAGATGAAGCTCGGGGCGTTCCTGTGGGCAACAGGCCACCACATTGCCGCCTGGCGCCACCCAAAAGCGCATGTGACGGCAGGAGTCGACATCGAGCACTACATCCAGCTGGCGCGAACGGCGGAGGCGGCGAAATTCGACATGATCTTCTGCGAGGACGCCGCCGGCGTGCGCGAGGCCGATATCAACATCGCCAGCCAGACGTCACGCTCGATCGGCTTCGAACCGATCAGCCTGCTTTCGGCTCTCGCGGTCCAGACCAGCCGCATCGGCCTCGTCTGCACAGCGTCGACGAGCTACAACGAGCCTTACGGGCTGGCGCGGACCTTCTTGTCGCTCGACCTTCTGAGCAGCGGCCGCGCCGGCTGGAACCTCGTCACCTCGGCCAGCCACATCGAGGCCGCGAATTTCGGCTCGACCGGCCTGCGCCCGCATGCCCACCGCTACGAGCGCGCGCGTGAATTCGCTGCCGTGGTTGCCGCACTCTGGCGAGGCAAGCTTGACGGGGTTTCCGGACCGGGTCACGACGGCAGAAGCTTTTCGGTGCGCGACCCACTCGACCTGCCGCGCTCGCCGCAAGGCGCACCAGTCATGGTTCAGGCCGGAGCATCGGACGAGGGCCGGGATCTTGCCGCCCGGACCGCCGACGTCGTGTTCACGGCGGCGCAGACATTCGAGGAGGCGAGGGCCTTCTACGATGATCTCATGGGGCGTCTGGCGACCTATGGGCGCGAGCCGGACGACATCAAGATCATGCCGGGCGTCGCGCCAGTCGTGGCGGCAACCGAGGCTGAAGCCCAGGAAAAATACGAGGAATTGCAGGAGCTGATCCCTGACGATGTCGGCGTCGCGCTGCTGTCCAGCTATCTCAGTATCTCAGATCTGTGGCGCTATCCCATCGATGGGCCGTTGCCGGAGCTGCCGCCCAGCGAAGGCATGCAGAGCCGGCAAGCGCTCGTCATTGAGCAGTCGCGCCGAGACAACCTCTCCATTCGGCAGCTTGCGCGCCATTTCGCCGGCGCTCGCGGCCACTGGCGCGTCGTCGGAACGCCGGCCCAGATCGCCGACGAGCTCGAGGCACGCTTCGAGGGCGGCGCGGCCGACGGGTTCAACGTCATGCCCTCCTATTTTCCCGGCGAACTCGACGCCTTTGCCGGGCTCGTCGTGCCGGAGCTGCAGCGACGCGGCCTGTTCCGCACCGACTATGAAGGCAGCACGCTACGCGACCATCTGGGTTTGAAACGGCCGGAGTGAGCAGCACGCTGTGGGCGCTTGGCCGTCAGCCGGCCATCGCTTTGCCACGAGAGGCGGGGTGCGGAGCTGCTGATGCCATGGCATGCGCGGCCAGCGCCATCATGATCTCGGCGGCGGCCAGTGCCGCGATCACTTGCGGGCGCTTGTCCTTAACCGCATCACCGCCGATCGGCGAGACCAGGCGGGCAAATTCCGCCTCGCTGCCGTCCGCCGACTTCAGGAACCAGCTCCTGAACGTCGCCTTTTTGGTCTTCGAGCCGATCATGCCGACATAGGCGGCATCCCGGCGTTTCAGCGCCTCGGTGGCGATCAGGAAATCCAGCGCGTGGTCGTGTGTGAGGATCACAAAGGCGGCCCCGGCCGGGGCCTTGCGCACCATCGCCTCGGGCATAGGCGTCAGGCTGGTTTCGACGGTGTCCGGCATGCCCTCCAGCGCCTCGACCCGCGTCTCGACAACGACGACACGGACCGGCAGCAAGGCCACCGCCGAGGCCAACGCCTGGCCGACATGACCACCACCGAAGATATAGACATGCGGCAGCTGCGCCGCCTCGGCATCCGCCGCAGTAACCAACTCTCGCGCCAGCGCGGCATCGACCAGCCGGATCAACACCTCGACCCTGCCGCCGCAGCACTGGCCGATCTCCGGCCCGAGCGGGATGTCGAGCATGGCGCTGACATCCCTTCCCCTTGAGGGGAGGGTGGCGGCGCGGCCGTCGGGTGGGGCTGCCGCGGCAGTGCTTGACGCTCTGGCGGTGCCTTCTGAGACGACCCCCTCTGGCCGCTTCGCGGCCTGCCCTTCGCTATGGCTCCGGGCGTTCGTCGCTGAAAAAGCCAAATCGTTGGCTTTTTCTCGGCCATTGGCCGACCTCTCCTCACCCCCCTCAAGGAGGGAGAAGAGCAGCTGCCGCGCCTTGTCGATTGCCATGTATTCGAGTTGGCCGCCGCCGATCGTGCCAAAACTTGCCGCGCCCGAGACGAGCATGAAGGCGCCCTTCTCGCGCGGCGTCGAACCTTTTGTCCCGGCCACCTCGACCAGGGCGACCCGGCCGGCGTCGGCAAGAAAGGCTTTCAAGCTTTGCACTTTCGAGGTCATCATTCGCATTCCCTATCGGGAAATATAGAGTTTTTCGGCCTGAATTGCACCTTTCTGGGTTCGGAGGCCGAGTTCACGTGCCGGTCTTGGCTTCCCTCTTCAGCCGTTCGATCGCCATCAGCACACGCTCCGGCGTCGCCGGTGGATCGAGGCGCGGGCAGATCCGGTGGTCGGCAATGCTCGCCACCGCATCCGACAGAGCATGCAGCACCGACATGCCGAGCGGGAGCGGCGGCTCGCCGACCGCCTTGGAGCGGTGCACCGTCGGCTCGCTCGCTTCCGGCCAATCGGCCAAAGTCACGTTGAAGATCTTCGGCCGGTCCGAGGCCAAGGGGATTTTGTAGGTCGAGGGCGCATGGGTGCGCAGCCGGCCATTGTCGTCCCACCAAAGTTCCTCCGTCGTCAGCCAGCCCATGCCCTGGATGAAACCGCCCTCGACCTGGCCGAGGTCGATGGCGCGGTTCAGCGAGCGGCCGGTCTCGTGGAGGATGTCGGTGCGCTCGACCATGTATTCGCCGGTCAGCGTGTCGACCGAGACTTCCGAGCAGGAGGCGCCATAGGCGAAATAGTAGAAGGGACGGCCCTCCCCCTTGTCGCGATCCCAGTGGATTTTCGGCGTCTTGTAGAAGCCCGCCGCCGAAAGCTGGATGCGGGCCATGTAGGCCTGCCTGACGAGATCGGCGAAGGCGATCTCCTGGTTGCCGATGCGCACCCGGTTGGGCAGGAAAAGCACTTGGTCCCGCGGCACCTGGTATTTTTCGGCGGCGAAATTGGTAAGCCGCTCCTTGATCTGCCGGGTTGCATTCTGCGCCGCCATGCCGTTGAGATCGGAGCCGGACGATGCGGCGGTCGCCGAGGTGTTCGGCACCTTGCCGGTCGTCGTCGCGGTGATCTTGACCTGGTCGAGGTCGATCTGGAACTCTTCCGCCACAACCTGCGCCACCTTTACGTAGAGGCCCTGCCCCATTTCGGTGCCGCCATGGTTCAGATGCACCGAACCGTCGGTGTAGACATGCACCAGCGCGCCGGCCTGGTTGTAATGCGTAGCGGTGAACGAGATGCCGAACTTGACCGGCGTTAGCGCCAATCCGCGCTTGATGAAGCGGCTGTTGGCGTTGAAGGCTTCAATGGTGCGGCGACGCCGCGCATAGTCGCAACTCGCCTCCAGTTCGGCGACGATGCGGTGGATGATGTTGTCCTCGACCGTCTGGTGATAGGGCGTGATGTTGCGGTCTGAGGTGCCGTAAAAGTTCTTCTTGCGGATCTCGAGCGGGTCCTTGCCAAGGGCAAAGGCGACCTCCTCGATGACACGCTCGGCCCCCACCATGCCTTGCGGCCCGCCGAAGCCGCGGAAGGCGGTGTTCGACACGGTGTTGGTGTAGAGCGGCGCCGATTGAGCATGAACCGCCGGCCAGAAATAGGTATTGTCGCAGTGGAACAGCGCGCGATCGGTGACCGGGCCTGAAAGGTCCGCCGAGAAGCCGCAGCGCGCCGCGAACATGAAATCGACGCCGAGAATATTGCCCTCGTCGTCGAAGCCAACCTCGTAATCAACGAGGAAGTCGTGGCGCTTGCCGGTGGCGATCATGTCGTCGTCGCGGTCGGGCCGGATTTTCACCGCGCGGTGGTGTTTTTTCGCAGCAATCGCCGCGAGCGCGGCAAATTGGTTGCCTTGCGTTTCCTTGCCGCCAAAGCCGCCGCCCATACGGCGGATCTCGACCGTGACGGCATGGCTTGGCACGCCGAGCGCATGGCTGACCATGTGCTGGACTTCGCTCGGATGCTGGGTCGAGGAATAAATCGAGACGTCCTGATCCTCGCCGGGAATGGCCATGGCGATCTGGCCTTCGAGATAAAAATGGTCCTGGCCGCCGACCCGCATCTGCCCTTTGACTCGGTGCGGCGCCGCCTTGATCGCAGCCGCTGCATCGCCGCGCCTCAGGGTCAGCGGCGGCGTGACCAGCTTGTCCTTGCGGGGATCAAGCACGCCGATGTCGGTGACGAAAGGCAACTCCTTGTATTCGACCTTGGCCAGCCTTGTGGCGCGGCGCGCCTGCTCCCGGGTTTCGGCTATGACGCAGAAGATCGGCTGGCCGAAGAACTGCACCTTGCCGGCGGCCAGCACCGGCTCGTCGTGACGGCCGGTCGGCGAAATATCGTTTTCGCCCGGCACGTCGCTTGCCGTCAGCACGTCGACGACGCCGGGCGCGGCGCGCACCTCCGACAGGTCCATGCTGGTGATGGTGGCGTGCGTGGTCGTCGAAAGCCCAAGGCAGCCATGCAGCGTGCCTGCCGGTTCCGGCATGTCGTCGATATAGACAGCGGTGCCGCGGACATGCTTGTGCGCGGAATCATGGCGCTGGTCGGTGGCAACGCCACCGGCGATTTTTTGCGCCTTGAGGTTGGGAGCGTGCGTGGTCATTACGCCGCCTCGTACCGCGATATCTGGATCGGCGCCTTGGTGCCGCTGGTCTCGGCGAAGAAGCGCAACAGCAGGTTCCGCGCCGCCAACGCCCGGTATTCGGCGCTCGCCCGCATGTCGGTCAGCGGGGTGAAATCTTTGGCGTACTTGGCCATCGCCTGCTCGACCGTCGCCTCCGTCCAGGGCCTGCCTAGCAACGCCTTTTCCACGCTGAAAGCCCGCTTGGGCGTTGCCGCCATGCCGCCATAGGCGATGCGGATATCCGTCACCATGCCGTCGCTGGCCAGGGTCAGCAGGAACGCGCCGAGTGCTGCAGTGATGTCCTCATCACGGCGCTTGGTGATCTTGTAGACGGCGAATCTGGTGTCCCTGCCCGGCACTGGGACATGGACGGCCTCGACGAACTCGCCCGGCTGCCGATCCTGCTTGCCATAGCCGATGAAGAAGTCTTCGAGCGGGATCGTCCGCCGCGTGTTGCCCCGGCGCAGCGTCAGCTGCGCGCCCAAAGCGATCAGCGGCGGCGGCGTGTCGCCGATCGGCGAGCCATTGGCGATGTTGCCGCCGATCGTACCCATATTGCGCACCTGATCGCCGCCGATGCGATCGAATAGCGGCCCGAGCGCCGGGATGCGTTTCGCCAGCGTCGAAAACGCCTCCGTATAGGTGACTCCGGCGCCGATGGAGATGATGCCCTTGTCTTCGGAGATCCCGCAGAGCCCGTCGAGATTGCCGATGAAAATCGCCGGCGCAATCTCGCGCATATGCTTGGTCACCCACAGGCCGACATCGGTCGAACCGGCAACGATGGTGGCGCCCGGCTCCTTGTCAAGCGCGGCGGCAAGGTCGTCGGCATTGGCCGGCACTACCAGCCGCTGCTTACCGGAGCCGATCTCGATGCGCTCACCGTTTTTCATGGCTGAGAGCTTGCTCGTGATCGCCTTGCGCTCTGCCGCCAGCGGGTCCTTCGCCGCCTTGCCGTAACTGGAAATGGCGCGTGCCGCCCGCACGACCGCCTCGTAGCCGGTGCAGCGGCAGAGATTACCCTGCAGCGCCTTTTCGATGGCCGCATCCGACGGCTCCGGCGACCGCATCCACAGAGCGTAAAGCGACATGACGAAGCCCGGCGTGCAGAAGCCGCATTGCGAGCCGTGAAAGTCGACCATCGCCTGCTGCACCGGATGCAGCCTATCGCCGTCGCCACGCAGATGCTCGACGGTCACGACATGCGTGCCATCGAGCGAACCGAGGAAGCGGATGCAGGCATTGACGCTTTCATAGACCAGCCGGCCGGCTGAGAGCCTTCCGACCAACACGGTGCAAGCACCGCAATCGCCTTCGGCGCAGCCTTCCTTGGTGCCGCGCAGCGTGCGCTCGAGCCGCAGCCAGTCTAGCAAGGTCTCCTCAGGCGCAACCCTGGTCAGCGCAATGTACTCGCCATTAAGGATGAAGCGTATCTCATTGCGTGTCTTGAGCCCGGCCATATGTCAGCTCCCTCGATAAGTCGAATAGCCGTAGGGCGATATAAGCAGCGGCACATGATAGTGCACCAGCTCGGCCATGCCGAAGCGGATCGGCACGCTGTCGAGGAAGGCCGGTTCCGGCAGCCTCAATCCCTGCCGGCGCAGATAGTCGCCGGCCGCGAAGACCAGCTCGTATTCGCCGGTGCGGAATTCCGCGTCGGCAAGCAGCGGCGCGTCACAGCGGCCGTCGGCATTGGTGACCGTCGTCTTCAGATGCGTCCGCATATCGTCGTTGATGCGGTAAAGCTCGATCGACAGGCCTGCCGCCGGCCGGCCGGTCGCGGTGTCGAGGACATGGGTCGTCAGACGTCCGCCTTCGGCTTTCGACGTTTCCGCCACTGGCTGCTCCCATTCCCGGTACAGTCGAACATGCCCGATACAGCCGAACATGTTTGACGAATTGTGCGCCAATTAAAGGCGATGCATAAGTCCCGGTCGAGCGGAGTGCTGCAAAAACACTTTCAAAATTTTCGGGGGAATGCGCAAGCGGCGCTTTCGACTATCCTGATCACACAATCCGGCAGGAGCAACGATGCGGTACGAACGAGACATGCGCGGCTACGGCGCCAATCCGCCGGATCCGAAGTGGCCCGGCGGGGCGCATGTCGCAGTGCAGTTCGTCGTCAATTACGAGGAAGGCGGCGAGAACTGCGTCCTGCATGGCGACAAGGCTTCGGAAGCCTTCCTGTCCGAGATCGTCGGCGCCGCGCCATGGCCCGGGCAGCGCCACTGGAACATGGAATCGATTTACGAATATGGCGCCCGCGCCGGCTTCTGGCGATTGCTGCGCCTGTTCACCGAGGCTGAGGTGCCGGTCACCTGCTACGGCGTCGCCACAGCGCTGGCGCGCTCGCCAGACCAGGTCGCAGCGATGCAGGAGGCCGGCTGGGAAATCGCCTCGCACGGGCTGAGATGGATCGACTACCGCGACCATGCGCCGGAGGACGAGCGCCGCGACATGGAAGCGGCGATCCAGCTCCACTACGAGGTCACTGGGGCGCGGCCGGCAGGCTGGTACACCGGCCGCACGTCGATCAACACCGTGCGGCTGGCGGCGGAAGAAGGCGGCTTCGACTATGTGTCGGACACCTATGACGACGAACTGCCCTACTGGTTCGAGCATGATGGGCCGGACGGGTCGACAAAGCCGCAGCTCATCATCCCCTACACGCTCGATGCCAACGACATGCGCTTCGCCACGCCGCAGGGCTTCAACTCGGGCGACCAGTTCTTTGCCTATCTCAGGGATAGTTTCGACACGCTCTATGCCGAGGGCAAGGCAGGCAGGCCGCGCATGATGAATATCGGTCTGCACTGCCGCCTCGTCGGCCGGCCGGGCCGGGTCGCGGCGCTGAAGCGCTTCGTCGACTACGTCAGATCGCACGACAGGGTCTGGCTGGCGCGGCGCATCGATATCGCCAGGCACTGGCAAGAGACCCATCCGTTCCGGCGGCCGGCGCTGCGCCCGTCGAAAATGGAGTTCGAGGCCTTCGTCCATGCATTCGGTGGCGTGTTCGAGCATTCGCCGTGGATCGCCGAGCGCGCCTACGAGTTGGAACTCGGCCCAGCGCATGACAGCGCCGGCGGTCTCCATAATGCGTTGTGCCGTGTCTTTCGCGGCGCCAGCGAGGCCGAGCGGCTCTCAGTGCTCAATGCTCATCCCGACCTCGCCGGCAAACTGGCGCAGGCCAAGCGGCTGTCGGCGGAATCGACGAGGGAACAGGCTTCCGCCGGGCTCGACGCGCTGACCGACAAAGAGCGCGAGTTGTTCTCCAAACTCAATGCCGCCTACGTCACTTCCTTTGGCTTTCCCTTCATTATCGCGGTGAAAGGCAAGACCAAGGCGGAAATCCTGGCGGAGTTCGAGGCGCGCAGCGGCAACAGCCACGACGTTGAATTCGACACCGCCTGCAAACAGGTCGAGCGTATCGCGCTGCTCCGCCTCCAGGACATGCTCCCACAATAGGCTTGGCTTCCGCATAGGCTTTGGCTTCGCAATAGGCTTTGAACTCATGGACACGATCAAGATGGCCGACCGATTCTACTACGCGCCGCAGGGCGGCCACCCCGGCCAGAGTGAGCTGCTGACCGGCCGGGCTGTCTTCTCCGAGGCCTATGCCGTCATTCCAAGGGGAGTGATGCAGGACATCGTCACCAGCGCCCTGCCGTTCTGGGAAAAGACCCGCGTCTGGGTGCTGTCGCGCCCGCTGTCCGGCTTCGCCGAGACGTTTTCGCAATATATCGTCGAGGTCGCGCCCGGCGGCGGCAGCGACCGGCCTGAACCGGATGCCGGCGCCGAGGGTGCCTTGTTCGTGGTCGAGGGCGAGCTGACCGTTTTGCTGGCTGGCGAGAAACATGTCCTGCAGCCGGGTGGCTTTGCTTTCCTGCCGCCGGCCAGCGGATGGACCGTTCGCAACGAGAGCGGCGCTGTTGTCCGCTTTCACTGGATCCGCAAGGCTTACGACGCCGTCGAAGGCATCGATGTTCCGCAAGCCTTGTTCGCCAACGAACGGGACATTGCGCCCACGCCGATGCCGGGCACCGAAGGCAGATGGGCGACGACGCGCTTCGTCGATCCGGCCGACATGCGCCACGACATGCATGTCACCATCGTCACGCTGGAGCCGGGCGCGGTCATTCCCTTCGCCGAGACCCATGTCATGGAGCACGGGCTCTACGTGCTGGAGGGCAAGGCGGTCTATCGCCTCAACCAGGACTGGGTCGAGGTCGAGGCCGGCGACTATATGTGGCTGCGCGCCTTCTGCCCGCAGGCCTGCTATGCCGGCGGTCCGGGCCAGTTCCGTTACCTGCTTTACAAGGACGTCAACCGGCATGCCAAGCTTGGCGGCGCCGGCGTCGCGAGGCGCGCGCCATGACCCGCATCGTCGCCCGGCCGCTGACCCGCGAGACCTTCGCCGAATTCGGCGACGTCATCGATATGGGCGGCGACAATCACTACCCGATCAATGGCGGCAAGGCCGAGCGCTTCCACGACCTCGCCACCGCGCAAGCGTTGGGGCCGAATGCGTGTGTACTGATCTCCATGGTGCGCGGCACGCCTTACGATTTTCCGCTGAAGCTCACCATGGTCGAGCGACACCCGTTCGGTAGCCAGGCTTTCATCCCGCTGTCGCCACGGCCGTTCCTGGTCGTCGTTTGCCATGATGGCGAGGACGGCCCAGGCGAGCCGCACGCCTTCATCACCGCGCCCGGGCAGGGTGTCAATTACCCGCGCAATCGGTGGCACGGCGTGCTGACGCCGATCGGCGAGGCCCAGGACTTTCTCGTCGTCGACCGCGGTGGCGACGGCTCCAACCTCGAAGAGTGTCATTTCTCGCACGCCTATGAGATCGATCTCCCTGACGGGACCGCCTGATGGCCGACGTCTCGCTGATCGATCGCCTGCTCGACGTCATCGAGCACGACATCGTGCCGAAGACGGCGGAAGGCGTCACCCACGGCAATAAGCTGTTCGGCGCGGCAATCCTGAGAAAGGACGATCGCTCGCTGGTGCTCGCCGAGACCAACAACGAGACGGAAAACCCGCTCTGGCACGGCGAGGTGCACTGCCTGAAGCGCTTCTACGAAATGCCGAAGGCCGAGCGCGTCGATACCAAGGACGCTATTTTTCTGGCCACGCATGAACCCTGCTCGCTCTGCTTGTCGGCGATTACCTGGACCGGCTTCGACAATTTCTACTATCTGTTTTCGCACGAGGATTCGCGCGACAGCTTTGCCATCCCGCACGACCTGAATATCCTGAAGGAGGTCTTCACCCTCGACCCCGGCGGCTACAATGCCGAGAACGCCTACTGGAAGAGCTTTTCGATCCGCAGAATGGTGCGATCGCTGCCCGAGGCCGAGCGCCAGCGGCTGGAAACGCGGATCGGCAAAATCTCCACACGCTATGACGAATTGTCCGGCGCCTATCAGGCGAGCAAGGACGAAAACGACATTCCGCTGAGCTGACGCGGATTGACCAGCCGAATTCGTTGGCTGGCCCACGACGCGGCAGGCCTGGGCTCCATCATGCGGCCTGCCAGGAGCGCCGCATGAAAACCGTCACTGAATTTCCCCGCAAGGTCGTCGAATTTCCGGACATGGGCATCGTCATGCCGGATGGCTGCCGGCTGTCGGCGCGGGTGTGGATGCCGGCCGATGCCGGCGACGATCCGGTGCCGGCGATTCTCGAACACCTGCCTTACCGCAAGCGCGACGGCACGATCTTTCGCGATCAGCTGACGCATCCCTATTTCGCCGGCCACGGCTACGCCTCGATCCGCGTCGACATGCGCGGCAATGGCGATTCCGAAGGGCTTATGGACGACGAATATTCCGAGCAGGAATTGCAGGACGCCTGCGACGTGATCGCCTGGGCGGCTTCCCAGCCCTGGTGCAACGGCAATGTCGGCATGATGGGCATCTCCTGGGGCGGTTTCAACTGCCTGCAGACGGCAGCCAAGCAGCCGCCGGCGCTGAAGGCGGTCATCAGCCTGTGCTCGACCGTCGACCGCTATGCAGACGACATCCACTACAAGGGCGGCTGCCTGCTGATCGAGAATTTCGGCTGGGCCTCGACCATGCTGTCCTATTCCTCGCGGCCGCCGGATCCGCTGCTGGCCGGCGACAATCGCTGGCGCGACCTGTGGCTGACCCGGCTGGAGAATCAGCCCTTCTTGGCGCCGCTATGGCTGAAGCATCAGCACCGCGACGCCTATTGGAAGCGCGGCTCTATCTGCGAGGACTATTCCGCCATCCAAGCCGCGGTGCTGTCGATCGGCGGCTGGCATGACGGCTATCGAAATACCATTTCCCACCTCGCCGGCAATATCGAGGCGCCGGTCAAAGGGATCGTCGGTCCCTGGATCCACAAATACCCTCACTACGCCGCACCCGAACCGCGCATCGGCTTCCTGCAGGAGGCCTTGCGCTGGTGGGACCGCTGGCTGAAGGACATCGACACCGGCGTCGAAGCCGACCCGGCCTACCGCGCCTATGTCATGGACAGCGTCCGCCCGGCACGCTGGCATCCCGAGCGGCCGGGCCGCTGGGTCGCGGAACAAGAATGGCCGTCGTCCCGTATCGAGGCGCAAGCGATCGAGCTGATCCCAGAAGGCAGCGAGCCGGCCATCGTCGCTTCGCCGCAAAGTTGCGGCCTTGCCGGCGGCGAATATTTTCCCTTCACCTTCGGCCCGGAATTGCCCGGCGACCAGCGCCCCGACGATGCGCTGTCGGTATGTTTCGACCAGCCGGTGCTGACTGAGGCGATCGACATTATCGGTGCGCCGGAAGTGCTGGTCAGGGTTTCGTCGGACCGGCCTCAAGCGAACATCGCCATCCGGCTGTGCGACGTGCATCCCGACGGCGCGTCGGAGCTGATCTCCTATGGCGTGCTCAACCTGACGCACCACAACTCGCACGAATTCCCGCAAGCGCTGGTGCCAGGCGAAACCGTCAGCGCCCGGGTGGTGCTCGACCAATGCGCCTATCGCGTGCCATCAGGCCATCGCCTGCGTATTGCCGTTTCGAACGCCTACTGGCCGATGATCTGGCCATCGCCGGATCCGGTCCGGCTCAACCTGTCGGCGGCAACGCTGAAGCTGCCGCTGCGACCGCTTGCGCAAGGCGATGAAGTCGGTTTCCCCTCACCGGAAGCAGCCTCGCCCTGGGCAACCGAAACGGTCCGCGCCGCCAATTCCGAGCGTCATATCGATCGCGACGAAAAGACCGGAATCATCACGCTTTCGATTGTCGACGATTTCGGCGAGGTGCGCGATCTGGAGCATGGCCTCGCCAATGGCAGCATTGCCCGTGAGACATGGGCGATCCATCCCGACAATCCGCTGTCGGCGTCGGGCAAGACGCATTGGACGCAGACGCTGTCGCGAAATGGATGGTCGGTGCGCACCGAAACATCAGCCGAGATGCGGTCCGACGCGCAAAACTTCATGGTTAGCGCCAGAATCGAAGCCTATGAAGGTGAGGAACTGGTTTTCGAGCGAAATTTCGAAGAGAAAATCCCGCGCGCAATGCTTTGAGCGCTTATGCGGATTGGTCCAATTGCGACGCACGATTTACGCCACGGCATGTCGCATTCGGTCTTGCTTACGGCCTTCCCTTGCGGTCATTATTCTCTTCACAAGAAACCATAAAAACGACCATAAGGTCGAACCAACAGAGTGAGGAACTCAACATGTCGAACGAACTGGAATTTCTAAGCCGGCGCGTCGCATCCGGCAAACTGAGCCGTCGTGACTTTCTCGGCCGCGCCGCCGCGCTCGGCGTCACCGCGACCTTTGCCAATTCGCTGCTTTCAAGTGCAGCGCGCGCCGCGGGTCCGGTCAAGGGCGGCACGCTGAAGGCCGGCCTGGTCGGCGGCGAGTCCACCAACAGCCTTGATCCGGCCCTGTTCATGACGCAGGTGCCGTTCGCCTTCGGCAAGATGTGGGGCGAACTGATCGTCGAGCTGTCTCCGGAAGGCAGTCTTGAGAACCGCATCGCCGAGGAGATCGGCTCGTCGGACGACGCCAAGGTCTGGACGCTGAAGATCCGCGACGGCATCGAATTCCACAATGGCAAGACGGTGACCGCCGAGGACGTGGCGGCCACGCTCGAACGCCATTCGGACGAGAAATCGAAGTCGGGCGCGCTCGGCTACATGAAGGGCATCGAGAGCATCAAGGCCAGCGGCAAGGAAGTCGTGCTGACGCTGAAGGAAGCCAATGCGGACCTGCCCTATCTGCTCAGCGACTACCATTTGATCGTCCAGCCCAATGGCGGCAAGGACAAGGCCGATGCCGGCATCGGCGCCGGGCCTTACAAGATCACCACCAACGAGCCCGGCGTGCGCCATGGCGGCGAGCGCTTTGCCAATTACTGGCAGGGCGACAAGATGGGCCATGCCGACCAGATCGAGATCATCGTCATCAACGATGCCACCGCGCGCACCTCGGCCCTGCAGGGCGGCCAGGTCAACATGATCAACCGCGTCGAGCCGAAGATCGTCGACCTGATCAAGCGCCTGCCCGGCGTCACCATCCGCAACCATGCGGGGCCGGGTCACTACGTCTTCATCATGCACTGCAACACAGCGCCGTTCGACAATAACGACCTGCGCATGGCGCTGAAGCTGGCGATTGACCGCGAGGAGATGCTCGACAAGGTTCTCAGAGGCTATGGCTCGCTCGGCAACGACTTCCCGATCAATGCCTCCTATCCGCTGTTCACCGAGATCGAGCAGCGCAAGTATGATCCCGACAAGGCCAAGTTCCACTTCAAGAAGTCGGGGCACGACGGCGCGGTGCTGCTCAGGACCTCGGACGTCGCCTTCCCCGGCGCCGTTGACGCCTCGCAGCTTTTCCAGCAGAGCGCCGCCAAGGCCGGCATCCAGATCGAGCTCAAGCGTGAACCGGGCGACGGCTATTGGAACGAAGTCTGGAACAAGCAGCCCTTCTGCGCTTCCTACTGGGGCGGCCGCTCGACGCAGGACCAGATGTATTCGACCGCCTATCTGTCGACGGCCGACTGGAACGATACGCGTTTCCTGCGCCCGGATTTCGACAAGATGGTGCTGGCGGCCCGCGCCGAGCTCGACGAGAACAAGCGCAAAGCGATGTACCACGACATGGCTGTCCTTGTGCGCGACGAGGGCGGCCTGATCCTGCCGATGTTCAACCAGTTCATCGACGCGACGGGCGCCAAGGTCGCCGGCTGGGTCGACGATCCGCATCAGGAGCTGATGAACGGCTACGCCCTGGCAAAGTGCTGGCTCGAAGCCTGAGCCCGGCCTTGCGGATATGTCCTCACCCATCGTGAAACTGGTGGCCCAGCGCATTGCGCTGGGCATCCTCTTGCTGTTGGCCGTATCGGTCCTGATCTTCGCCGGCACCCAAATCCTGCCCGGCGATGTCGCGCAAGCCATCCTTGGGCAGTCGGCGACACCGGAATCGCTCGCCAATCTGCGCGAGCAACTCGGCCTCAACGATCCCGCCTTTATCCGCTATTTCCGCTGGCTCGGCGGCGTCGTGACCGGCGACCTCGGCACGGCGATGTCGAGCGGTCAGGATATTGCGACGTCGATCCAGGGGCGGTTATGGAACACGCTGTTCCTCGCCTTCTGGGCGGCGGTCGTGGCCGTGCCGCTGGCGATCATCCTCGGCCTGATTGCAGTGCGCTACCGCAATGGCTGGGTCGACAAGCTGATCTCCGGATTGGCGCTTGCCTCGACGTCGTTTCCCGAATTCTTCATCGGCTACGTGCTGGTTTATTTCTTTGCCGTGAAATACCAGATCTTCCCCGGCATTTCGACCGTCTATGACGGAATGCCTTTCGGCGAGCGCATGCAGGCGATCATGCTGCCGGCGGCGGCACTGACGCTGGTGGTGCTCGCCCACATGATGCGCATGACGCGCGCCGCGATCCTCAATGTCATGCAGTCGGCTTATGTGGAAACCGCCGAGCTCAAGGGGCTTTCGGCATTTTCCGTCATCCGCAGGCATGCCTTCCCCAATGCGATTGCGCCGATCATCAACGTCGTTATGCTCAACCTCGCCTATCTGATCGTCGGCGTCGTCGTGGTCGAAGTGATCTTCGTCTATCCGGGCATGGGGCAATACCTCGTCGACCATGTCACCAAGCGCGACGTGCCGGTGGTGCAGGCGGTCGGCCTGATCTTCGCCGCCGTCTACATCAGCCTGAACATCATTGCGGACATAGCGGCGATCGTCGCCAATCCGCGTCTCAGACATCCGAAATAGGGGAGCGGGCATGCTCGACATAAAACGCATCCCCATCCCTGCGCTGATCGGCCTGCTGCTGACGGCGCTGTTCGTGCTGGCAGCGATCTTCGCGCCCTGGATCGCGCCGTACGGCAATGGCGAGATCGTCGGCGACGTCTGGGGACCGATGTCGGCGACACATTGGCTGGGCACCGACAATCTCGGCCGCGACCTCCTTTCGCGCATGATCTACGGCGCCCGCGTCACGCTGTTCATCGCGGTGCTGGCCACCGCGCTGTCCTTCTCGCTTGGCGCCATCCTCGGCTTCTCGGCGGCGGTTTTCGGCGGCTGGTTCGACACGCTTATGTCGCGTCTCGTCGATCTCCTGATGTCGATCCCGACGCTGATCATGGGCCTGGTCGTGCTCTCGGTGCTACCAACCAATCTGGTGACGCTGATCCTGGTCATGGGTATCCTCGACTCGACCCGCGTCTACCGCCTGTCGCGAGCGGTCGCCGTCGACATAAACGTCATGGATTTCGTCGAGGCGGCCAAGCTGCGCGGCGAGGGCAGCATGTGGATCATCTTCCGCGAGATCCTGCCCAATGCGTTGTCGCCGCTGGTTTCGGAACTCGGCCTGCGCTTCATCTATGCGGTGCTGTTCCTGTCGACGCTGTCCTTCCTCGGCCTTGGCGTGCAACCGCCTAGCGCCGATTGGGGCGGCATGGTCAAGGAAAACAAGGACGGCATCGTTTTCGGCATAGCGGCGGCACTCATCCCTGCGGCGGCGATCGCGATGCTGGCGATTTCCGTCAACCTTGTCGCCGACTGGGTGCTCAACCGCACGACAAGCCTCAAGGGAGGGCGCGGGTAATGGCCGACCAGCGACCAAAGTCCATGCTGCTCGACATCCGCAATCTGCGCATCGAGGCCACGGTGTTCCCGCCGGGTGAGGCGCCCAAGAATATCGTGCTGGTCCACGACGTCTCGTTGACGCTCGAAAAGGGCAAGGTGCTCGGCCTGATCGGCGAGTCCGGCGCCGGCAAGTCGACCATCGGCCTGGCGTCGATGGGCTATGGCCGCGGCGGCGTGCGTATCACCGGCGGCCAGGTCATCCTCAACGGCCGCGACATCCTCAAGGGCGGCAAGGAGGGCTTTCGCAAGCTGCGCGGCCGCGAGGTCTGCTATGTCGCGCAATCGGCTGCCGCCGCCTTCAACCCGGCGCACAGACTGATGGACCAGGTGGTCGAGGCGACGCTACTGCATGGCACGGCGGCACGAGCCGCGGCCGAAAAACGCGCCGTCGCGCTGTTCAAGAAGCTCAGCCTGCCGAACCCCGAAAGCATCGGCGAGCGCTTTCCGCACCAGGTGTCCGGCGGCCAGCTGCAGCGTGTGATGACAGCGATGGCGCTGTGCTCCGAGCCCGACCTGATCGTCTTCGACGAGCCGACCACGGCGCTCGACGTGACGACGCAGATCAACGTGCTGGCGGCGATCAAGGACGCCATCCGCGACACCCATGTCGCCGCGCTCTACATCACTCACGATCTTGCTGTCGTCGCCCAGGTCTCGGACGAGATCATGGTGCTGCGTCACGGCCGGCTGGTCGAATGGGGCGGCACCCGCCAGATCATCAAGGAACCGCGCCAAGAGTACACCAATGCGCTGGTCTCGGTGCATGAGATCGAGCACCAGGAGCAGAAGCCCGGCACGACGCCGTTCCTGTCTGTCAAGAACATCACCGCCGCCTATGGCCGCAGCCATGTCAAGGTGCTGAAGAACGTCTCGGTCGACATCTATCCGGGCCAGACGCTGGCTGTCGTCGGCGAGTCCGGTTCGGGCAAGTCGACACTGGCGCGCGCCATCACCGGCCTTCTGCCGCCCGAAGAGGGCACCGTCACCTTCGATGGACGTCCGCTCGCCAACCGGCTCGCCGACAGGCCCAAGGAGGATCTGCGGCAATTGCAGATGATCTACCAGATGGCCGACGTGGCGATGAACCCACGCCAGACCGTCGGCACCATCATCGGCCGGCCGCTCGAATTCTATTTCGGTCTGCGTGGAAGACAGCGTGACGCCCGCGTCGCCGAGCTGCTCGACAAAATCGAGATGGGCAAGGGTTTCATCGACCGCTACCCGGCCGAGCTTTCCGGGGGGCAGAAGCAGCGCGTCTGCATCGCCCGCTCGCTCGCCGCCAAGCCGAAGCTGATCATCTGCGACGAGGTGACCTCGGCGCTCGACCCGCTGGTGGCCAACGGCATCCTGAAACTGTTGCTCGAGCTGCAGAAAGAGGAAAACGTCGCCTATCTGTTCATCACCCACGACCTCGCCACGGTGAAGTCGATCGCCGATTCGATCGCGGTGATGTATCGCGGCGAGGTGGTGCGCTACGGCGCTAAGAGCCAGGTGCTGGCGCCGCCGTTCGATGCCTACACCGACCTTCTCTTGTCCTCAGTCCCCGAAATGGAGATTGGCTGGCTGGAAAAGGCGATCAAGGGACGGCGCATGGCCAGCGCGGGGAACTAGACACCCCGGTGGCGCTGACGACAAAACTTCTGCTGATCATCCTCGACGGCGTGCCTTACCGCAACTGGCGCCGGCTGATGGGCAATCTCGAAGGCTGGGTGCTATCGGGCGAAGCACGTGTCTGGAAGATGCGTTCCGTGCTGCCGTCGACCTCGGCCTGCTGCTATGCCTCGATCCACACCGGCGTGGCGCCGCAGGTGCATGGTATCCTGACCAACGAGAACCGGTTTCGCGTCGAGCAACCGGATATCTTCTCCGAGGTCAGCAAGGCCGGTGGGAAGACCGGCGCGGTCACCCATTCCTACTGGTCCGAATTCTTCCGGGGTTATCCTTTCGATCTGGTCGAGGATATGGAATTCGACGAGCCGGGCGGGCCGATCACGCATGGCCGTTTCCACACCATGACCGGCTACAACGCCCGCAACCAGATGACGCCGAGCGACATCGACCTGTTCGCGACGCTGACCATGCTGACCAGGCGCCACGGCATCGACTATGGCATCCTGCATACCTGCACGCTGGACTCGATGGGCCACCGCTTCGGCCACGACTGCCACGAGATGGACCATGCCGTTTATGCGATGGACGGCATGCTGGCCACCTTCCTGCCGCGCTGGCGGGAAGCCGGCTACGAGGTGATCGTCACCGCCGATCACGGCCAGACCGATCGCGGCCATCATGGCGGCCATGGCGACGAGATGCAGGATTTTGCTCTGTACTATTTCGGACAGGGCAAGGGTCCGGAGGCCGATACGCTGCTCGACCAGTTGCAGCTTGCGCCGACGGTGCTTGCGCGCCTTGGCGTGCCGGTGCCCGCGACAATGAAGGCACGGCCGTTTTTGAGCTGATGGAGGCGACCACCAACCTTCGCGCCCCCTTTCCCCGTCCCTTACGGGGAGTGGGTAAGGGTGAGGGGCAGCGCGAACGCTCAGTGTGAACAGCGAGCGCTGGCGCCGCCCCTCATCCCCCTGCCGGGACCTTCTCCCCGTATAGAGACGGGAGAAGGAGATCTCTGGCAACGTTGCCGCTCTTCGGCTAGCTTTCAGAGAATCCGGGCGGAAAGCGGTGAACCTTTTGGGGCCGATCGGCGACAGAGCAGACAGGAGCCAGGCGGCTCGACCGGCCATGATGGCAGCGACGGAGACCGATCGCGCGCTTGTCGGCCGGGTCGCGCAGGGCGACCGTGCCGCCGTGCGGCTCCTGTTCATGCGCCACCACGCGCGGGTCTATCGGTTCGTGGTGCGCCAGACGGGATCGGAAATGATGGCCGACGATATCGCCAACGAGGTGTTTCTCGAACTCTGGCGCCAGGCGCCCGGCTTTGAGGGGCGCTCGGAAGTCTCGACATGGCTGCTCGGCATCGCCCGCTTCAAGGCGCTGTCGTCGCTGCGCAAGAAAAAGGAAGACTGGATCGACGACGATGACGCGGCCCAGATCGCCGACGGCGCCGATACGCCGGAAGTCGTCACCATGAAGGAAGACAAGGGCGCCGCCTTGCGGCGCTTTGTCGATGCCTTGCCGGAAGAGCACCGCACGGTGATCGACCTTGCCTATTACCATGGACAGTCGGTGAGCGAGATCGGCGAGGTGCTCGGCATTCCGGTCGCCACCGTCAAGACCAGGATGTTCTACGCCCGCAAGAAACTCGGCGAGGCCCTCAAGGCCGCCGGTTACGACAGGGGGTGGCCATGAGCGCCGCTGAAAAGATGTCGCGCCGCGATGAAATGGAAACGCTGCTGCCGTTTTACCTGAACGGCTCGCTTGAAGGTGCGGAGCTCGAAGCCGTCGAGGAATGGCTGGCGACCGACCCGGCAGCGCTTGCCGCACTCGGCGAGGCCGAAGCCGAATTCTCCAGCACCGCAGCATCCAATGAGGCGATCCGTCCGCCGGCCGGTGCGCTCAGCCGCTTCGCCCGGGCGCTCGACGCCGAGGCCGGCCCGGTGCGCGCGCCGGCGGCATCCTCCTGGCTGGCGCAGATGTGGGGCCGCTTCACCGCGGTGCCGGCCGGTGTCGCCTGGGCTGCAGCCGCGGCTCTGCTGGCGCTTGTTGTCGTGCAGTCGTTTGAGCAGCCCGGCGGCATGGACAGCGATTTCGAAATTGCCGGCCAGCAAGGCGATCTGGCGAAAATGCCGTTCGCGCTGGTGAAGTTCAAGCTGGATGCGAAGATGGCCGACATTGTCGCTTTTCTTGGCGAACACCAGCTGAAGATTGCCGGCGGGCCGACGGCGGACGGCGTGTTCCGCCTTGGCATCCCGGCCACGACTGCAGCCGACTATGAAAAAGTGCTCGGCCTTATTGCCGCCCAGCCTTTTGCGGAGGCTGTGGTCGAGGGAAGGAAACCGGTCGATGGCGCCTAGGGCGGTCGTCCGATTTGCAGCGCTCCTGGTGACGGCTGCGACAATCGCCGCTGCGCCTGCCTTGGCGCAGACAAATGACCCGAACCTCACGCAGACGGAAATCGACTGCCTCAACCGAGGGACGGCGGCGGCCGACTGCATCGAAGACGACACAAAGGATGGCGGCGGCGAAAAGCCTGGCGCCGGCCCCACAGGTGCTGTCTTTCTTCCCGCGCTGATCGTCGACCTGTTCCCCAATCCGGTCGGCGGCGACCAGGCTCCGCTGCCGACGCCCGATCCGCGCCGCGATCCGGCCAGCGGTGCGCTGCCGCAGCCGGTCCCGCCCGCCGGTGCGACAGCGATACAAGCCGCCGCAGCGGGCGGGCCGATCGTTTCGCCCACCGATCTCGTCGCGGCCGAGCCGCCGCGCGCCGTCATCGGTGATTTCGTGCCCGACGAGGTGCTGGTGACGGTGGATGGCGATGCCGTCCAGCAGATCGCAGCTTCGTTTGGCCTCGAGGTGCGCTCGCAGCGCCAGTCTCAACTGCTTGGCACCACGCTGGTGCGCTTCGGCATTCCCGACGGCCGCCCGGTCGGCGTCGTGTTGGCGCAGCTTGCCGCCGACGGCCGCACCTTGCGGCGCGAGCCCAACCATATCTACGCGCTGCAGCAGGCAGCCACCGTAGTCAATTATGCCTTCGAACGCATCGCGCTCGATTCGAGAGAGGCGAGCGGCGAGAATGTACGCATCGCCGTCATCGATACCGCCATCGACGATACCAATCCGGCGCTGTCCGGCGTCATCGCCGATCAGTTCGACGCCATGCCCGACGTGCCGATCGAGGCGCGCGATCACGGCACCTCGATCGACGGCTTGATCGCCGGCGTCGGCGCACTCAAAGGCATGGCGCCGGGCGCCAGGATCTATCACGCCCGCGCCTTCGAGGGCGGCAAATCGACCATGGACATCATCCTGGCGGCGTTCGACTGGGCGGCGGAGCAGGATGTCCGCATCATCAATATGAGCTTCGTCGGCCCGAAGAACGATCTGCTCGGCGTCGCCTGCCGCAATGCCCGGGCGCTCGGCATCGTGCTGGTCGCCGCCGCCGGCAACAATGGACCGAAGGCGCCCTACGGCTACCCGGCCGCCTTCGACGGCGTCATCGCGGTGACCGCCACCGATGCCAAGGACGGGCTGATGCAGCAGGCCAATCGCGGCGCCTACGTCTTCCTCTCCGCTCCCGGCGTCGAGATGGTGGCGCCGAGCGGCGCCGGTTCGGATGTGGTCACCGGCACCTCGTTTGCCGCAGCCATCGTGACCGGCGCCATCGCCAACCTGTTGCATGCTGCGCCGGACCGTTCCGCCGACTGGGTCGAGAAGGCGCTGGCCGCCACCGCCAGGGATCTCGGCCCCAAGGGACGGGACAATGATTTCGGCTATGGCCTGTTGGACACAAAGGCGGCCGAGGCAGCGAAAGAATAGGCGTAGGCTTAAACGCTTCTGCTTTTATGCATGTCGAAACTCAATCAACTGGCTGCCGCCAACGACCGAAATGGGTGGAACTTTTGTCGTTCGCCCGATCCGCCTCAACGGGCAGGGTGCCCAATTAGCGGTCCTTCGCACATCGCGTCTGACAATTGTCAAACACATCCAGGTGCGGCTGATCCGGGAAACTTCCACCGAAGGTCTCGGAATGCGCTCGGGACGGCAGACAAGCTGGTCGCCAGTCATGAGGGATCCCCCCTGCAACATTCACATCGGTCAATACCTCCGCAATGAAAGACGCGACGGAGCGCCAGACTTGTTCGCTGTGACCGACGAGGAGATGGCCGCCTCGCGGGTACAGGAGCAGTTTTCCGGCTGGGACATTCGCTACCACATAGCGGGCGGAGGCCGCGGTTCCGTAAAGATCGTCCTCGGCGCTGATGGCCAGCACGGGACAGGCGATCTTCTCCAACTCCATCGGCGGCGGATTGCCGGCCGTGCGGGAATCGAACAAGAGCCCCTCGGCCCGCCGGCTCACCGGCAGGACGTGTTTAAGAGCGGCGCGCACGCGCGCCTGTTCCTTTTGGCTGGCGGCATGGACCAGAGCCGGCTCTGTGGCGAGAATGAGGCGCGTCATCGCATCAGGCGCAAGCCGGATGGCGCTCCAGAAAAGGAAATCGGAGCGCAACGCGGTCATCATGACGGTCTCCGCGAAACGACTTTCGGCCCCCGACTCGGTCGGCCGCCGGTCGGGCGCATAGGATGCGGGAACGAGAAGCACCAGCGCCTCGCAGCGCTCGGGGTGCCGGATCGCGAATTGCATCGCCGACAGCGCACCCGCCGACCCGCCGAAGACGACAACTTTGTCGAGACCCAGATGGTCCAGGAGATCGACATAGGCGTCCGCCTGCTGTTCCAGCGTGAAGTCCGCGGGGGCCGGCGTGCGCAGATAGCCGAAGCGCGAGGGCGCGATCAGGCGAAAGCCATGGTCCGCGAGGGGGCCGACAAACTCCAGCCCCTGATCGAAGCCGCCGCCGCTGCCATGGATGGCGAGGACCGGATGGCCGTTGCCAAGGGAGGCATACTCTATGGATCCGAAGGACGTTTCGACCAACTGGCTTCGCCCCAGCAGGCGAGCCTCGAGCTCCCTCAAGTCGCGGTCGACCAGGAACCAGATCGCCGCCGCAGACGCGACCAGCACGATCAAGAGGGCCAGGAGCAGGCTGCGCATTCGATGTGACCCCGACGGCAAGAACAAGGCGCGGCTCACCGGCTCGCAACAGCGACCGGCGGCACTCGCCGAAGCGTAGCCTGCTTGATTCGACGCGACGCGCCTTGATCTACCGCAACGGTTTGTCGCTTCCGGGAATCACATCGGTCGCCGCTCCTGCGCGGCTGAACATCCGCTTGCGGTCGATCCACACGACAGCCGCGGCGACGGCGGCGAAGAGATACATATCCCAGGGCCGCCCGTCCGGCCAAAGGGGATTGTTGAGCTGGAAGTGGAACAGCGCGGCGAGCAGGATGGAGCCCCGTGCGGCATTGAACATTGCCGTGAGGATGAGGCTGACGGCGACGGAGCCTATGAGGAAGGGCATGAAGCTCCACTCGCTCTGCACTAGCCCCGACAGATAAAATGCCGGCAGGTGCCAGACGCCCCAGATCAGCCCGAGGACGAGTCCGGCCCGGACCGGCGCCATCCTGCGCTGGAGGAGCGGCAGGGCAAATCCACGCCAGCCGAATTCCTCCGCCGGGCCGAGGACCAGCATGAAGGCGGTTGCCGCCAACAACGGGCCCGCCTCCGGCAGGCTTCCGGCCCAGCCCGCCAGCGTGCCGCCAGGGCCGCGTCAAGGAAATAGACGGCTGGAATGCCGAGGAGGAGAAAGGCCCACCAACCCGCCGCCATTCGCCACAGCAACAGGCGCGAAAGAAACGCCTTCAGCCCGGCTATCCCGCCGTGGTGGAGCACCAGAACCACCGCCGCGATGGCCGGGGCGTAGACGGCCAGGATGAACAACGGATAGCTGCCGCTAACCGGACCGAAGTTAGCTTCGATCCGGTCGGGCATGGCCAAGTAGAGCCCCATCAGCCCAGGCCATTCCAAAGGTGATCAGCAGGAACGGCAGGATGGCGCTCGCATCCTGACTGGTTGCCGCGCGACGGGATGCGGCGTGGGACATGGCATGCTCCGCAGATCGATCGCCGACAATCTACCTGTCCGTTTTCCCGAGGCCATTGACCTGGCTCAACTGCGCGTATCCCGACCGGGCGGGTAGCCAGACGGCAGCGCGGAGTCCGGCTGTCTGTGGGTCTTGATGGAAATCAACGCAAGGCCGCTCATCCATTGATAGTCACTGGCGGCAGTTGTTCAGCCGGGAGACTCGGAATGCCGGTCAAGGTGCGAAACGCAATAATCCTGGCGCTTGCCTTCTATGTCGTCTGGACGGCCGCGACCTTCTTTCTCGAAGGGCGTATCCAAACGCTGCTGAGGCCCGAGGCCGTTTTTGACCGGCTCGTCTATGTGGTGGTCGCCAATCTTGCGATCGGCATCGTAGGCGCGCTTCTCATGCTGAGGTTCGTGATCTCCTCCGGCGGCGTGAACCAGGAGCATACGGGTTTCGGTCGGCGCTCACCTTCGATTCCGTGGATCGCGATGGGCGCTGCCCTTGGGCTCGGACTTTATTTCATTCAGGGAGCGCCTTCCACGAACCCGATGGTGATCCTCAACGCCTATGCCCAGGTGTTTGTCGTTTCCGTCGCCGAGGTGCTCGTGTGCTGGGCACTGGTGGGCGGCGTTCTCAAGGGGGTTTTCGGCGGCTCCCGCTGGGTCGCTGCTGCAGGTGCCGCGGTGGTCGCAAGCTTGCTCTTCGGTGTCTACCACTTCGCCCACAGTCCTCCGTTCGACACGATCGGCATGGTCGTGCTTCTCACAGTTGTGGGCCTCGCGACGAGCGCGTTCTTCTTCGCCTCGCGAGATGTCTACGCGACCATTGCCTTCCACAATTTCCTGGGCGTCTACGGTGTCGTGCAGGCGCTTGCTGCAGCCGATAAGCTCGGCGGCTATGCAGTCCCGCAGGTGCCGCTTCTTGCCACAGCGATCTTCTCGCTCCTCATCCTGGTCGCCGCCGACGCGCTGATTGTCCGCCGGTTGCAACTGCCGCAGGCGGGTGCTCTCCGGTGACGGCGTCGGTCAACCATAGCCAAATGGGGGCTCCATGATTTCGCGCCGATCTATCCTGATTGCCGGGGGAGCTGCCGCAATTGCCGGAGGAGGCGCTCTCATGCTGAACCGAGGACCTGATTACGACGCCGCCACCGCTGCGCTTTGGTCACACCGAGACCCGGCCGAGTTCATGGGGCTCGTGCACTACACCACACTCGCCGCCAACAGCCACAATGCGCAGGCTTGGCGCTTCCGCCGGACGACCGAGGGGGTTGCGATCCTACCCGACATGGCACGCGCCCTGCCAGTGGCCGATTCCGATCACCACCACCTCTACGCTTCGCTGGGTTGCGCAGCAGAGAACCTGATGCTGGCGGCGGGCGCTGCGGGGCGGTCCTCGGCGATGGAATTCGCTACCAATGGCGAGGCGCGCATCGAGATCGCGCTCGGGCAGGTGGGAAACCGCGACGGGCTGTTCGACGCGATCCTCGAACGCCAGTGCACGCGGTCGGATTTCAGCGGGCGCCCGGTACCCCGCAGCGATCTCAGCGCAATGCAAGTTGCGGCGCGCGTTGCCGGGTGCGAATTGCTGCTGATCGAGGATCGCGCGAAGATCGAACAGGTTCTGGAACTGATCCTTGCAGCAAACGCTAGCCAAGTCTCGGACCCGGCCTTTGCCGAGGAGCTGGGATCCTGGTTGCGCTTTAACGCCCGCGCGGCAATCGAGATGGGTGACGGGCTCTATTCCGGCTGCTCGGGAAACCCGTCGCTGCCGACCTTCCTCGGCCGGATCATGTTCGGTGTTTTCTTCAAACCCGATGCGGAGAACGACCGGTACGCAAGACAGGTACAGTCGAGCAGCGGGCTTGCCGTGTTCGTTTCGGAGCGCGACGATCCCGCACACTGGGTTCAGGCGGGGCGCAGCTACCAGCGATTTGCCTTGCAGGCGACCGCTCTCGGCATCCGGCACGCGCATCTGAACCAGCCGGTCGAAGTGCCGTCTGTCCGCCGGGAACTGCAGTCCCTTCTCGGGCTTGGCAACCGCCGGCCCGATCTCGTGTTGCGATTCGGCTACGCGCAGCCGATGCCGCGCTCGCTGCGGCGTCCTGTTCGGTCGGTGATCGCCCCATGAGGGCCATTCGTCTCGGCGCGCTCTACTTCGCCTCTGTCTTCGCAGTCGGCTTCGCGCTCGGCACGATCCGCATGCTGGTCCTGGTTCCGCAGCTGGATGAACTCGGCGCCGTGGCGGTCGAGCTGCCGGTGATCCTGACCGCCGCATGGATCATCTGCGGTTGGCTGCTCTGTGGCCGCAAACTATCGCTATCCGAAGCCGCGGGCACGGGCGCGGTGGCCTTCGTGCTGCTGATGCTGACCGAAGCGGCGCTATCGGTGGTGCTTTCGGGGCGCACGGTCATCGGGCATATGGCGCTCTATGCGGAGCCCGCCCATCTGCTCGGCCTTGCTGGACAGATCGCTTTTGCGTTTTTCCCTGTGATACGCAGCTGACAGTGCGGCCTCGAATACCAGTGGCCGGAAGGGAGCTCGCGGAGGCCCGCGAAACGCCATCGCGGTGAGGCCCGCTATCTGGAAGCAAATAAGAGCCCGGAATGTCCGACTTTGGGTCGTAAGGCGTGAGTTCGGCCAAAGCCAGCGAACTTCCGCAGAGGGTCGAACTCCATCATTCAGAGCGATTAGGATTTGACCCTTACGTCGGCGCGCCGGCGACCGATCCCCTTACCACCAGATCGACCGGCCAGACTTCGCCGCGGGCGCCCTCCTCCAATCCGGAAATCCGCGCCGCCAGCCGCTCGGCGACGCGCGCGCCGGCCAAACGGATCGACGAACGCGTCGTCGACAACGGCACCGAAAAATTCTCCGGCTTCAGCCAGGGGAAAACGTCGTCATGGGCGATCAGCGACAGGTCGCCGGGGATGGTCAGGCCGAGATCGCGCGCCGCGCGCACGAGGCCTAGCGCCATGATCAGGCTGGAGCAGGCGATCGCCGTCGGCGCATCGCTCCCCTCGAGCAGCCGTCTGGCGGCGCGGTAGCCGTTCTCCTCGGTCATGGCGAGGGAACAGACATGGCCTTCGCCAAGCGCAAGACCGCTCGCCGCCAGCGCCCGGCGCACGCCACGCTCGCGGTGAATGGCGAAGGTCTCGCGATCGTCGCCGTTGATCAGCGCCAGCCGCCGGTGACCGAGTTGGACGAGTAGCCGTGTCGCTTCGTGGAAGGCGCCCTCATTGTCGATGTCGGTGAAGGGGTAGTCGAAATCCAGGCCCTCGCTGCGGCCATGGACGATGAAGGGGATGCCGAGCGTGCTGACCAGCGCCACCCGCCGGTCGGCCGGCCTCGGCGAGGAGATGTAGACGGCGTCGACCTGCTGGTTGGCGACGATACGCCGGTAGGTCGTCTCCTGGTCGTCGGCATCGGCCGGTGACAGAACCAGGTCGAGTTCGTGCGAACGGGCGTAGTCGCCGAGACCCGACAGGAATTCGACGAAATGCGGGTCGATGTCGACGGTCGTCCCGGTCGGCAAGACATAACCGATCATCCCGGTCTTGCCGGTCGCCAGCCGGCGCGCGCTCGGGTTGGGGCGGTAGCCGTGGCGCTTGGCGGCGTCGATCACCCGCCGGCGCGTTTCCTCGTTGACTTCCGGGTAGCCGTTGAGCGCACGGCTTACCGTGGTCTGCGAAAGCGCCAGCATGTGGGAAAGCTGTTTGAGGTTCACCGGAGGCCTCCAAGCCTCAAAGCGCTTCTAACTATGGATTGTCGGCCCCGCCACGGCAGCGCTGCTGCATCTAAGACCATAAGCACTGTTTCTGACCGGTTTGAAGCAAAATTTGCTGCTGCAGCGCCAAAAAACCATACTGCATCGCACTTTAGTTGCTCCTTATGTCGGCAGAATTAAGTCGATTAGCTTATCTCCCTCTTGACTCCTGATCCATTCAGTGGCGTGATCGAAATGACCAAAGCGCTTTGGAAGACTCTTCGAAAGGTTGCGGTTCCTTTCCGACTGAGTCACAGTCCTGCGGCGTCGGCGGACGGAATGGAGGTTCCGTCCGGTGTTTGTCACCACTGGGAGGGAATACCTATGACGAAAATGCTTCTGCTGAGCGCCGCTTTTGTCACGCTCGCCCTGGGCGCACCGGCGCAAGCCGAACTGAAGTTCAAGCCGGGTGAGGACCCCCGCTTCAACTGGGCGAACTACGAAGAGCTCAAGAAGGTCGACCTCAAGGGCGAGACGCTATCGATCTTCGGGCCATGGCGCGGCGAGGACGAGGGCCTTGTGCGCACCGTTCTCGACTATTTCTCGGAGGCCACCGGCGCTGAGATCAAATACTCGTCGTCGGAAAATTACGAGCAGCAGATCGTCATCGACACGCAGGCCGGCAGCCCGCCCAACATCGCGGTGCTGCCGCAGCCGGGCCTGATCCAGGATCTGGCGTCCAAGGGCCTGCTGACGCCGCTCGGCGACGACACCGCCAACTGGATCAAGGACAATTACGGCGCCGGCCAGTCATGGGTCGATCTCGGCACCTTCAACGACAAGGACGGCAAGCCGGGCTTCTTCGCCTTCCCCTACAAGGCCGACGTGAAATCGCTGGTCTGGTACTCGCCGGACAATTTCGATGAAGCCGATTACGAGGTGCCGAAGACGCAGGAAGAGCTCGCCGAGCTTGAAAAGAAGATCATCGCCGACGGCGGTACGCCATGGTGCATCGGGCTCGGTTCGGGCGGCGCCACCGGCTGGCCGGCGACCGACTGGGTCGAGGACATCATGCTGCGCACGCAGACGCCCGAGACCTACGACAAGTGGGTGAAGAACGAGATCCCATTCAGCGATCCCGCGGTGGTCAACGCCATCGACATTTTCGGCAAGATCGCGACCGACGACAAGATGGTCGACGGCGGCGCCAAGGCGGTGGCGGCGACCGACTTCCGCGACAGCCCGAAAGGCCTGTTCTCGGTGCCGCCGAAATGCTATTTGCACCATCAGGCGTCGTTCATCCCGACCTTCTTCCCGGAAGGCACTGAGATCGGCCAGGACGCCGACTTCTTCTACTTCCCACCTTATGCTTCCAAGCCCGACCTCGGCACCCCGGTGCTCGGCGCCGGCACGCTGGCCATGATCACCAAGGATAGCAAGAGTGCCCGCGCCTTCATCGAATTCCTGAAGATGCCGCTCGCCCATGAGATCTGGATGGCCCAAGGCGGCTTCGTGACGCCATTCAAGTCGGTCAACAAGGACGCCTATGCCAGCGACGCGCTGAAGAAGCAGGGCGAAATCCTTGCCGAAGCCTCGACCTTCCGCTTCGACGGGTCCGACCTTATGCCGGGCAAGATCGGCGCCGGCGCCTTCTGGACCGGCATGATCGATCTCGTCGGCGGCAAGTCCGCCCAGGATGTCGCCACTGACATCCAGAAGAGCTGGGACGCGATCAAGTAGGCGGTCCCAGCTGAACGTGCGGACTGCCGATCCTGAATGGATCCGGGCCTCAGTGGCCCGGATCCGACCGGCGGCCCGCGCCGCAGCAATCTTTGTTTTTGAGCACATTCCGGCATGACGCGCGACCAGCAAGACCCCGCCTTGCATCCGGTCGCGTTCCAAACAACTGAATCGGCGCATGATCCGTCGCCAAAGCCATTCTCGACTGGCGGATCATGCGCAGAGGGAGGGACCCGTGGCGGCTCAGATTTTCTCGGCCATATTCGTCATCATCGTCGGCGTCGGCGGCTGCGTCGCCTACTTCTGGGGCGCCAACAAGCTGGTGGACATCATCTTCCCGTCGCGCGGCGTTGCAGGTGCTGCAGCCATCGACAATCTGCGCCGGCAGGGGATGATCCGGCCGTGGCTGTTCGTCGGCCCGGCCATGATCATCCTAACCATCTACCTGATCTACCCGGTCGTGGAGACGCTCAGGCTGTCGTTCCTCGATCGCGGTGGCGCCAACTTCGTCGGCTTCGCCAATTATGAATGGGCGTTCGGCGACCGCGAGTTCCGCACTTCCATCCTCAACAACATCATCTGGCTGGCGGTCGTGCCTGCCGCCTGCACTTTCTTCGGGCTGATCATCGCCGTCCTCACCGACAAGATCTGGTGGGGCACCATCGCCAAGAGCCTCATCTTCCTGCCGTTGGCCATCTCGTTTGTCGGCGCCAGCGTCATCTGGAAATTCATCTACGAGTATCGCGGCGCGGGCCAGACGCAGATCGGCCTGCTCAACGCCATCATCCAGTATTTCGGCGGCCAGCCGCAGGTCTGGATATCGCTGCCGTTCTGGAACAATTTCTTCCTGATGATCATCCTGATCTGGATACAGACCGGCTTTGCCATGGTCATCCTGTCCTCTGCCTTGCGGGGTATCCCCGAAGAGACGCTGGAAGCGGCCGTCATCGACGGCGCCAATCCGTTCCAGATCTTCTGGAAGATCATGGTGCCGCAGATCTGGGGCACGATTGCCGTCGTGTGGACCACCATCACCATCCTGGTGCTGAAGGTTTTCGACATCGTGCTGACCATGACCAATGGCCAATGGAACAGCCAGGTGCTGGCCAATCTGATGTTCGACTGGATGTTCCGCGGCGGCGGCGATTTCGGCCGCGGCGCCACCATCGCCATCATCATCATGATCGCGGTCATTCCGATCATGGTCTGGAACATCCGCCAGGCCAACAAAGAAACGGGAGGACATTGAGATGGCCGTGGCGACCGGAAAGTCCTTTGCCAGCCGTTTCGGCGTCCATATCGCTGTCTTCATCTTCGTCGCGATCTGGACCGTGCCGACGCTCGGCATTCTCGTCTCATCGCTTCGCGACAAGGATCAGATCATCGCCTCGGGCTGGTGGAACTCGTTCGCCAGTTCCACCCAGACGGAAGCGGGCCGGCTGCCACCCGCCTCGGCGCAAGTCGAGAAGGACGGCAAGTTCGTCCTCGAGGGCAACATCTTCGGCGACGATCCGGCCCGCGACATCAGCGCCTTCGGCGTCAAGTCGGCGGCGCCGACGCAATATCCCGCCGGCACGACAGCCGATCTTGGCGACGGCGAGACCTTGCAGCTCAACGCCGACGGCAGTTTCGTCATGACCTCACCGAAGCCCTTTGAGGGCGAGCGCGGCCAGCGCGTCTACTACGCCTCGTCGGCGCCGCCGAAATTCACCACCGACAATTACAATACGGTGCTGTTTTCGGAAGGCATCGGCCGCTCCTTCATGAATTCGCTGACCGTCACCATTCCGGCGACGGTCATCCCGATCCTGATCGCGGCGTTCGCGGCCTATGCGCTGGCCTGGATGCGCTTTCCCGGCCGGGCGTTGCTCATCGCGGTGATCATCGGCCTCTTGGTCGTGCCGCTGCAGATGTCGCTGATCCCGCTGCTGAAGCTCTACAACGGCGTCGGCAGCTTCTTCGGCGTGCCGTCGAAAACCTATCTCGGCATCTGGCTGGCGCATACCGGCTTCGGCCTGCCCTTCGCCATCTATCTCCTCAGAAGCTACATTGCCGGCCTGCCGCGCGAAATCATGGAATCGGCGCGCATCGACGGCGCCAGTGATTTCGAGATCTTCGTCAAGATCGTGCTGCCGCTGTCGTTCCCGGTGCTGGCCTCCTTCGCCATCTTTCAGTTCCTGTGGGTGTGGAACGACCTGCTGGTCGCGATGGTTTTCCTCGGCACCGAGGGCGACCAGATCGTGCTGACCGCCAAGCTCAACGCATTGCTCGGCTCGCGCGGCGGCGACTGGGAGATCCTGACGACATCGGCTTTCATCACCATCGTCGTGCCGCTGATCGTGTTCTTCTCGCTGCAGCGCTATTTCGTCCGCGGGTTGCTTGCCGGCTCGGTCAAAGGGGGTTGAGATCATGCAATCCGCTGTGAAAGCAACGTTGAGCCCCGACCTCGCAATCGACCGCGACTGGTGGCGAGGTGCCGTGATCTACCAGATCTATCCGCGCAGCTACCAGGACTCGAACGGCGACGGCATCGGCGACCTCAAGGGCATCATCGGCAGGCTCCCCTATATCGCGGCGCTCGGCGTCGATGCCATCTGGATCTCGCCGTTCTTCAAGTCGCCGATGAAGGATTTCGGCTACGACGTATCCGACTATTGCGACGTCGATCCGATGTTCGGCACGCTGGCCGATTTCGATGCCCTGACCGCCGAGGCGCACAGGCTTGGGCTCAAGGTGATGGTCGACGAGGTGCTGTCGCATACCGCCGACATCCATCCATGGTTTAGGGAAAGCCGCTCGAGCCGCACCAACCCGAAGGCGGACTGGTATGTCTGGGCCGACGCCAGGCCCGACGGCACGCCACCCAACAACTGGCTGTCGATCTTCGGCGGCTCGGCCTGGCAGTGGGACACCAGCCGCCAGCAATATTACCTGCATAATTTCCTGGCCGAGCAGCCCGATCTCAACTTCCACAGCCGCGCGGTCCAGGATGCGCTGCTCGATGTCACCCGCTTCTGGCTGGAGCGCGGCGTCGACGGCTTCCGCCTCGACACCATCAACTTTTACTTCCACAGCCAGGGCCTGGAGGACAATCCGCCGCTGCCGCCCGAAGAGCGCAACGACCAGACCGCTCCTTCTGTCAACCCTTACAACTACCAGGACCATCTCTACGACAAGAGCCGCCCCGAAAATCTCGACTTCCTCGAACGCTTCCGCGCGCTGCTCGACGAATATCCGGCGACGGCGGCGGTCGGCGAAGTCGGCGATTCGCAGCGCGGGCTCGAGGTGGTGGCGGCCTATACCGCCGGCAGCAAGCGCGTGCACATGTGCTATTCGTTCGACTTCCTGGCGCCCGAAAAGATCAGCGCGGCAAAGGTGCGTTCGGTGCTGGAAGCCTTCGGCAACGTTGCCAGCGACGGCTGGTCGTGCTGGGCCTTCTCCAACCATGACGTGATGCGCACTGCCTCGCGCTGGGCGGCGGGCGAGGCCGACCAGATCGCTTATCTCAAGGTGATCTCGGCGCTGCTGATGTCGCTGCGCGGTTCGGTCTGCATCTATCAGGGCGAGGAACTTGGCCTTGGCGAAGCGGAATTGCAATTCGAGGACCTGCAGGACCCCTACGGCATCCGCTTCTGGCCGGAGTTCAAGGGCCGCGACGGCTGCCGCACGCCGATGGTCTGGAATGGCGCCGACGGCAATGGCGGCTTCTCCAAGGTAAAGCCCTGGCTCCCCGTGCCCGCCAAGCACCTTTCGCAAGCGGTCGATGTGCAGCAGGGCGACGACAGCTCGCTGCTCGAACACTACCGGCGCTTTCTCGCTTTCCGCCGTTCGCATCCGGCGCTGGCCAAGGGCGAAATAGACTTCATCGAAAGCCAGGGCGATACGGTCGCCTTCACGCGCCGCGAGGGCAACGAGCAGATCGTCTGCGCCTTCAATCTCGGCAGCCGACCGGGCGAAATCGATCTCGGCGGACGCTCGCTGCAACCCTTGCCGGGGCACGGGTTTTCGGGACAGACTGGCGTCGGCTCTATCCGCCTCGGCGGCTACGGCGCCTGGTTCGGGCGTGTTAACTGAATTTGCAATTCACTGGAGGGAATCATGGCCGATGTCACGCTAAGGCAAGTGAAGAAATCATACGGCAATCTCAACATTCTCCACGGCATCGACCTCGACATAAAATCGGGCGAGTTCATCGTCTTCGTCGGCCCTTCCGGCTGTGGCAAGTCGACCTTGCTGCGGTCCATCGCCGGGCTTGAGGAAATCACCTCCGGGGAGCTCAGGATCGACGGCGAGGTGGTCAACGACGTGCCGCCGTCGAAGCGGGGCATCGCCATGGTGTTCCAGTCCTATGCGCTCTATCCGCACATGACCGTCTACGACAACATGGCGTTCTCGATGAAGATCGGCAAGGAGAGCAAGGCAGAGATCGACAAGCGGGTGCGCCAGGCCGCGGAAATCCTGCAGCTGACAAACTATCTCGACCGGCTGCCCAAGGCGATGTCGGGCGGCCAGCGCCAGCGCGTCGCCATCGGCCGTGCCATCGTGCGCAACCCGAAGGTTTTCCTGTTCGACGAGCCGCTGTCGAACCTCGACGCGGCACTGCGCGTCGCCACCCGCATCGAGATCGCCAAGCTCAAGGAGTCGATGCCGGCTACAACGATGATCTACGTCACCCACGACCAGGTCGAGGCGATGACGCTGGCGGACCGCATCGTTGTGCTCAAGGAGGGCCATATCGAGCAGGTCGGCACGCCGATGGATCTCTACAAGAAACCCGGCAATCTGTTCGTTGCCCAGTTCATCGGCTCGCCGGCAATGAACATCCTGCCGGCGACGATCGACAAATCAGGCGACCCGACCGTCGTCAGTCATGTCGGCGGGCGCAAGGCGACGGTGCCGATCGCCACGCCGGCGTCGGTGAAGGGCGCTTCGGTGAGCTTCGGCGTGCGGCCGGAGGATCTGATGATCGCCACCGGCGCGGATTATCTTTTCGAGGGCACGGTGGACTATGTCGAGCAGCTCGGCGAGGTTCAGCTCGTCTATGTCGACATCGGCCGCGCCGACCTGCCGCTGGTGACGAAGCTGCCCGGCAATGTCGAGGTCAAGCGGGGTGCTGCGCTGCGGTTGAATGCCGATGCCGGCGACCTGCATATTTTCGATGCCGACGGACATTCCTTCACACTCCACAAAGCGGAAGCAAAGGCAGCCTGAGGCCCGCGGCCTAACTGCTTGGTACAGGCAGTTTGGCGAAGGCAAAAAAACAAGAGCGGCGGGCAAAGCCCGCCGCTCTAACTCTTTGTTTTTCCGCAATTCCGGACGGAAAACCGCTATACACTTTTCCTGGAATTACTCCAATGCGTTCAGGTCGCTGTTAGCGGCCGAACAGGTTGCGGTCGCTGCCGTGGACAGGCTTCTCGTCAGCCGGAACCGGATTCTGCGCCGGGGCCGAATTCTGGATCGAAGCCGTGTAGCTGTCGACCGCAACGGCCGGTTGGTTGGCGCCGTTCGATCCATAATTGTCGCTGCCGGCAAATGCGCTGCCGGCGACGGCCAGAACGGCGGCGGTCGCAAGAACGATCTTCTTCATTTCAGTACTCCTGGATTTTTCGTGTTCCACCAGCGCGGCGGGCAAATGCCGCCGCTGCTGTTGGGATCGACATTAGTTGTTGCCGAAGAGGTTACGGTCGCTGCCGTGGACGGGCTTCTCGTCAGCCGGAACCGGCTTCTGCGCCGAAGCCGAATTCTGAATCGAAGCCGTGTACGAGCTGTTGTCGACTGCAGCGGCGGGCTGGTTGGCGCCGTTCGATCCAAAATTGTCGCTGCCGGCAAAAGTGCTGCCGGAGACGGCCAGAATGGCGGCGGCGGCAAGAATGATCTTCTTCATTTCTAGTACTCCTGGATTGTCGTATCCCCTCAGCGCGGCGGCCGCGGTCTTTATGAAAGACAACGCCGCTCTGCTGTTTGGGATCAGCTGTTAATTGTTGCCGAAAAGGTTGCGGTCGGCGCCCTGGACAACGGGCTTTTCAGCGTGAGCCGGCTTCTGAATGGAAGCCGTGTACGAGCTGTTGTCGACCGCAGCGGCCGGCTGGTTGGCGCCGTTGGACCCAAAATGGTCGCTGCCAGCAAAGGCGCTGCCGGTGATGGCCAGAACGGCGACGGCAGTAAGAGCAATCATTTTCATTTTTGGTACTCCAGTATCTTTAATTTTCCGTCCGTCTAGCGGGGTGTCTTGGGAGGAATTCGCGTCGTTCGGACAGCCCCGATGTGGGAAGGCCATTCGGCGGATTCCAATCACTAAGTTGTTCCGTGTGGACCAAGAATCTACACCTTGAAATTGTACCAGATGCTCCTAATAGCGTTATTTTACGTTTTGTTTTCAGAGGCTTATGCCAAAGGCGCCATTCGACCATTTGACGGATTGCCGGACCTGCGTTCACAGCCTCATGCACGCACTGTCAACAGAAACGAACCGTTCGGTTCGATTTTAGAAGCGGCTTAAAAACCTGTGTTGGAGTTGTTGTCGAATCATTAGGCATTTCGGCGCCCTGCAATGGCTAGATCCGGCATGCTTTCAGAACCGGCAGCGCTCGCAGCCGAATGCAATTTCATCCCCCTCAAATCCCGGCCAACAGGTTTCGCCGGCCGTGTCGCGCCGCATGGATACGATGTCGCTTTCATGCCGACAGTCAGCCGGCCGTCATGATTAGATCACGCCATCTCAGGTGCCGCTTTGTGACGACGAAGCGGAGAATTGGGAAGCCGGTCAGAACCCGGCGCTGCCCCCGCAACGGTGGTGGAGTTCAAGTCGCAACGGGAGACCACTGGGCCACAAGCTTGGGAAGGTGTCGCGATGAGTCCGCAAGGACACTCCAGAGCCCGGAAACCAGCCCGAGATTTCTAGACTCGACTGATCGCGGTGGGCGGTCAAGAGGTGGATAATGCATGTCTGGCCTGTTGCCGGCCTGCGAGCGATCCTTCCTCCATCACCACCAGTTCAGTCTTTGGAGCGACGTGCGTCCATTTGGACGCACAAAGTACGCTCCAAGACTTTGAATTGCGCATCGTGCTTTCCGAATCGATTCCGATTTCGGTCCGATGCGACGGCTATGAGGACAGGACATGGATGCGCGCAACGATATGCTGAGGCTCTTGCACGGCCGCAGGGAACGCTATTCGCTCGAGCAGCCCTTCTATACCGATGCCGATTTCTTCAAGCTCGACATGGAGCTGATCTGGTATCGCGACTGGCTGTTCATCGGCCACGATTGCGAGTTGCCGAAGCCGGGCAGCTACATCACTGCCCAGATCGGCGACTATCCGGTCGTGCTGGTCCGCGACCAGCAAGGCAGGATCAATGCCTTCCACAATTCCTGCCGGCATCGCGGCAGCCGCGTCTGCAACGCCGACAAAGGCACGGCGGCGAAGCTCGTCTGCCCCTATCACCAGTGGACCTACGAGTTGGATGGCCGGCTTTTGTTCGCAAGGCAGATGGCGGACGGCTTCGACAAGAGTCAGTTCAGCCTGAAGCCGGTGGCTTGCGAAAGCGTTGGCGGCTACATCTTCATCTGCCTGGCCAAGGAGCCTGCCGATTTCGCGCCGATGCGCGCCATGATCGAGCCTTACCTCCTGCCGCACCGGCTGCGGGAGGCAAAAATCGCCTTCGAATCGACCATCGTCGAGAAGGGCAACTGGAAGCTCGTCTGGGAAAACAACCGCGAGTGCTACCATTGCGCCGGCAACCATCCGGAACTGTGCAAGACATTCCCGGAAGCGCCGACCGTGACTGGCGTGCAGGGCGCCCATAGCGATCCGGAGATGCTCGCGCACTGGGCGAGATGCGAGGCGGCGGGCTTGCCGAGCAAGTTCCGCATCGATCCGGCCGGGCAGTATCGCGCCACCCGCGCGCCGCTGCTGCGCGACGCCGTCAGCTATACGATGACGGGTAAGCGCGCGGTGAGGAAGAACCTTTCCGACAGCGTTTCCACGGACCGTATCGGCTCGCTGCTGCTCTACCACTATCCGACGACCTGGAACCACATCCTCGGCGACCATGCCGTCACCTTCCGCGTGCTGCCGATCAGCGCCACGGAAACGGCCGTCACCACCAAATGGCTCGTCCACAAGGACGCGGTCGAAGGCGTCGATTACGATCTCGCCGAGCTTACCCATGTCTGGACCGAGACCAACGACCAGGACCGCCGCATCGTCGAGGAAAACGCCTTCGGCATCCTGTCGCCGGCCTATGAGCCCGGCCCCTATTCTGAACTGCATGAGGGCGGCGTCATCCAGTTCGTCGAATGGTACGCCTCCTTCATCGGGCCGCGCCTTGCCGAGGACGGCCGGCCGGCGTTGCGCAGCGTCGCCTGAGAAAGGTCAAGGGTGTGAATGCGATGACGGATCTCGGGCTCTACCGCCATCTTGACGAGATGGCGCCTTGGAACGACAGGCTTCAGGTGCTGGAAGTGATCGGCGTCAGCGACGAGGCGCCTGACGTGAAGACCTTCACCTTCCGCTCCGACAACCAGACCTGGTTCCGCTACAGACCGGGGCAGTTCGTGACGCTGGAACTGCCGACCACTGACGGCCCGCTGATGCGGACCTATACGCTGTCGTCCTCGCCGTCGCGGCCGTTCTCGATCGCGGTGACGGTGAAAGCGCAGGCCGGCAGCCTCGGCACACGCTGGATGTTCGACAATCTGAAACCCGGCGTGCACGTGAAGGCCTATGGGCCGGCGGGCGACTTTTCGCTGCACAGCCACCCCGCGGCCAAGTATCTGTTCATTTCGGCCGGCTCCGGCGTCACGCCGATGATGTCGATGCTGCGTTGGCTGAACGACTGCGCGCCATGGACGGACGTCGGCTTCGTCAATTGCGCACGAAAGCCCGAGGAGATCATCTTCCGCAAGGAGCTCGAACTGCTCGGCAGCCGCATGCCGGGCCTGTCGCTCGGCTTCATGATCGAGGAACGCTCCAGCCGCGAGGGCTGGTTCGGCCATATGGGCCGGATCGACGCGATACGGCTGCCGCTGCTGGCGCCCGATTTTCGCGAGCGCGAAATCTTCTGCTGCGGCCCCGACCCGTTCATGCGCGCCGTGCGGCAGATGCTTGAGGCGGCCGGATTCGACATGGCCAACTATCATCAGGAG
>NZ_RZSU01000061.1:0-40548 GCF_003997585.1 Mesorhizobium sp. M5C.F.Cr.IN.023.01.1.1
CCCCGTCCCCAACGACCGGGTTTTAGGAGCCGGCCCCGTCCCCGGGCCGGCTCCACTTTTTCAAGCGGCACCGGGCGTTAGTCCGGCAGGCCCGCCTTGCGAAGGCCTTTATATCTGCTGCGATCGTCCGGTCGATGAAACGGCGGCAGCACCTCGGCGAGGTTCGAAAGCCGCAGCAAGGGATCGAACGCGCACAGCCGGGCCATCATTTGCTGCGCTTCCAAAAGCCGCCCTGCCAGCGCATGACCTGCGGCCGCAACGCGCATGGCGCTTGCGTAGTTCGGCTGGGATCCAACGAGCTTTCTGCCCATTCGACAGCGTCATCGTAGCGGCCAGCACAGAAGTGAGCCAGCGCCGTGCAGAACTGCCAGGCGAACAGACGCGGATCCAGCGGGCTCAGGCGCATGGCGCCCGCAGCGTGTTCGACGGCTCTGTCCGGCTCACCAAAGCAGGCTCTCACCCAGCTGCTTAGGCCCCAGGCAGCCGCTAAATTCGGGTTGAGAACGAGCGCGCGATCGATGCAGACCGCACTGCTCTTGAGTTCGCCCCCAACATCACCAAGGACGTATCCACCACGGGAAGTGCAATCGCATCATCCCTGCCGAGTTCGACCGCTCGCCTGGCGTCGATGCGGTAAATTCGGCGTCCACTGCGCAAAGGATCAGCTGCCGGCAGCCTGCAACCGCTGCATAGTCGAGCTCGCACCAAACGCGCGGCTGGATTGTCGGCAGCTAAGAGACTGAAGCGGGATGAGATACTAACAAATGCAGCCGCAAGAACTTCTCTCCGATCGCAACCCGCCCATGAGGCTTTCAGGCAACTGCCAATGCGAGCAATATGGCGGCCGTTCAAGCTCCGGATCGCTGCGATGTTGGAAATCCCGGAAGATCGATGCGAGCGCCACCGCCTGTTCAAGGCCATCGATGACGCGTTCAAGGCGGGCGACTTCGAGGGTCTCGGTGTGGCCCTCGGCGGCTCACCCGGCTGGTTTGACGAGCAAATGCCGTTTGAACTCGGCCTTGGACATCCACTGGAATATGCGATCTATTGGAGCCCCGCCGCTTTCATCTCGATCTTACTGGATGCGGGCTCGGACCCGAACTATCACCACCACGGCGGTTTTCCGGCAATCATCGCGGCACTGTCCACCGACCGGGCCGACAGACTGGAAATCGTTCGAATCCTGATCGATGGGGGCGCAGACCCCAACATGCGGGGCGTAAACGACTGGACACCGCTTCACTATGCCGTCGCCATCCGTAGCATCGATGCCATCCGCCTGCTGTTGGCGGCGGGCAGCGACCCATCGCTCGAAACCCGCATCGACGGCTATACGACAGCTCTCGAGGACGCCGACAATGCCGGCTTTGAAGCCGGCGCTTCGCTGCTGCGCGATGCGATGACCAGGCGCGGCTTCAATGGACGGTGAGTTTGGGGGACGATGCCGGTGAAACCATAGCCGAAGGTTTGAGCAAGGCTGGCCTCAGGCCTTCGTCAGCCCCGCCTTGAAGCGTTTGCCGTTGGCGACGTAGTGCGCGGCCGAAGCGCGCAGCGTGGCGACCGCGGCATCGTCCAGCGCTCGCACCAAACGCGCGGGCGAGCCGATGATCAGTGAATTGTCGGGAAATTCCTTGCCTTCGGTGACCAGAGCGCCGGCGCCGACCAGCGAGTTCTTGCCGATTTTCGCGCCGTTCAGCACGATGGCGCCCATGCCGATCAGGCTGTTGTCGCCGATCGTGCAACCATGCAGCAAGGCGCGATGGCCAATCGTGCAGCCTTGCCCGATGGTCAGGGGAAAACCGGCATCGGTGTGCATGACCGTGTGTTCCTGCACATTGGTATCGGCGCCGATGATGATCGGCTCGTTGTCGCCGCGAATGACGACGCCGAACCAGAAGCCTGCATTGCGGCCGATCTGTACGTCGCCGATCAGGGTGGCGTCGGGTGCGATCCAATTGCTGTCCGCGTCCTCGAAAACGGGGGCTTTTGCGTCGATCGCGTAGAGCGGCATTTCGATCTCCCGATTCGTCTCACACTGAAAGGTCAGCCGAACCTAGGAGCATGCCCGCCCAGGATGCAATGTCGATCAGCACGACGCCCAACGCCAATGCCCAGAACGTCGCGGTGCAACCGCAGGAGATCAGCGCCGGAGCGGAAATGCGGCCTTGCCGCCAGGCGTCGAGGGCTTCGTTGGCGAACATCAAGGGTCCGGCGCAGGCCGTCGCGGCGAGCGAGCGCAGCACATGCGCCGGCGACACATAGGGCTCGACGAAGGCAAGCCGGCGGCCCGACATCAGCTCCATCGCCGATCCGGCCAGGCCGCACGCCGTCAGCCCAACCATAAAAGCAAAAAGTGTGTGTTCGACCGGACCCATCTTTACCTTCCATTTACCATGAAATCGCACAGTCGTGTTCGACAGGCGCCGTTGCAAGAGCCGTGCCGCGCCACGTGTGCCGCCTAGGGACACCCCAAGAGGGACGTTCCAGGGGACGCCCATGGGACATGTTGGGACAGGCGGCCGAAAATTGGGGATCGCGATGAAGCAGGCAGCCACCGCCAACGGTCCGCAACTTACCGTCGTCGATTCCAAGCTGATGAAGCGGGTGTTCTACGTGTTCGCGGCGCTGGCGATGCTTTCGGTGACGATCAGCCTTGGTGGCAAATGGTTCGGCCGCTCGATCGCCATGGCCGGATACACCGACGACACGACAATCCACGAGGTGGTGATCGGCAACAACGTCATCGCCGTGCCGGCCAATGTCATCCGCTTCGACCAGGCCCGGCGCGACGGCATCGCTTCGCGGCTCGACCTCTATCTGCGCTATCCCGAGATGGACGGCTACAGCGAAGCCGCCCGCAACGATTTCAACCATACCGGATCAAGCAAGAGCATCATCTTCCTATCGTTCGAACGGCAGATAATGTCGCGTGACATGAGCGGCCGCTTCGCGCCGATCTACAGCGCACTGATCGTCCAGCCCGGCACGCCCGGTCCGGGCGGCACCACGCTCTACGGCTTCACCGAAAAATCAGGCTATTTCAACGAGGTGCTGGCGGTCGCCAATCGCCGGGGCAAGGACCCGTTCGTGGCCCGCTGCCTGAGCGGCCCGAGTGCTGCGCAGTCGCTGGCGCCCTGCGAACGCGACATTCTGGTCGGCGACAGTCTCAGCCTCACCTACCGCTTTCCCATGGAATTTCTGGGGTACTGGCAGGCGCTCGACGCAGCCCTCGCCGCCGAGGCCGCGCGTATGCTAAAGACCGGGCGCTAACGCATTGTGTCTGAAGGGATTATGCGACGCGCTTTGGGGGCAAATCGCAAACGGCGGAGATTGGCGCCCCCTTCTCCGCGAGGGATAACGGCGCCTACCGCCAACCGAGAACCTCCGACTCAGGCCAGATCGATGTCGAGGATCGCCATCGAGAAATTATAGTCGCCGTCGTCCTCGTCCTTGAAGACGATGCCGAGGAATTCGTCGCCGACATAGACCTCGGCCGAATCGTCCTTGCGCGGCCGCGCCTTCACTTCAAGCTTGGGGTTCTGGAAGACGCGCTTGAAATAGGCGTCCAGCTTTCTGATTTCGTCCGGCTTCAAAAGTCTTCTCCGATCGTCGGTCTTGCTCGTTTGAGCGCGCTTCTGGCACGTCGACAATGGCGATGTAAAGGCAAGCCGACCGGATATGCGAGAACCGACAGGCGGCAGAGCCGGCAAACGGAGTTCCGTTGCCCGCCCCGCGGACTTGAAATCAGATATCGAAGCTGACCACGTGGTCCATCGACTGCGATGGCAAAAGCTGGTCCATCTGCCGCGAAGGCTGGTCGCAGCCGGTCTCGCCGACGACACGAGCCGGCACGCCGGCAACCGTCTTGTTGTGCGGCACCGGCGACAGCACCACCGAGCCTGCCGCGATCTTCGAGCAATGGCCGACTTCGATGTTGCCTAGGATCTTGGCGCCGGCGCCGATCAGCACGCCGTAGCGGATCTTGGGATGGCGGTCGCCACCGGCCTTGCCGGTGCCGCCCAGCGTCACGCCGTGCAGGATCGACACGTCGTCCTCGATCACCGCCGTCTGGCCGACGACGAGGCCGGTGGCGTGGTCGAGGAAGATGCCCTTGCCGATGCGCGCGGCCGGGTTGATGTCGGTCTGGAACACCGAGGACGACCGGCTCTGCAGGTAGAGCGCGAAATCCTGACGGCCCTGGTTCCACAGCCAATGCGCCAGCCGGTGGGTCTGGATGGCATGAAAACCCTTGAAATAGAGCACCGGCATGATGAAGCGGTCGCAGGCCGGATCGCGGTCGTAATAAGCCTGAATGTCGACACGCACCGTCGACGACCAGTCCTTGTCGTCGGCTGCCATCGCCTTGAACGTCTGGCGGATGAGATCGGAACCGATATCCTGATGGGCGAGCCGCTCAGCCAACCGATGGATGACCGCTTCCTCCAGGCTTTCCTGGTTGAGGATGGTCGAATAGAGGAACGCCGCCAGCAGCGGATCGCGGTTGACCGCCTCCATCGCCTCGTCGCGGATCGAGCGCCAGATCGGGTCGATCGGCTTCACCATGGTCGGGCGGGCAATGGTAACGCTGTTCATCAATGGTCTCCGGCTTGCCTGCTTGCCTATTCTCCGGTCGCACATATAAGCCAGATCATAGCACGGTTGAACTCAATTTTCCTTAGTGCTTTGTCAAATGGATTTGGTTCACGGAAATTCAAGCGGCCATGGAAAACGAACCCTTGATCGACGAACCGCTGAAGCACGAGCTTTCCGCGCTATACCGAGCCGAAGGCCGCCACTATCACAGCATTGCCCATATCGAGGCGATGCTGGCGCTCGCCGGCCACTATCATGCATCCCTGCACGATCCCGAGGCGGTCGAGGCGGCGATCTGGTTCCACGATGCCATCTATGACAGCCGAGCCAAGGACAATGAGGCGAGGAGTGCCGCCCTTGCCGAGAAAAAACTCGCCGGCCGCACGGATACGGAGCGCCTGGACCGCATCACCGCGATGATCATCGCCACCGCCACGCATGAATTGCCGCACTTTGACGACGAGAATGCCGTCCGCGACGCAGCACTGTTCCTCGACATGGACCTGGCAATCCTGGGTGCGACGCCGGATGCGTTCGACGCCTATGAACAGGCGGTTCGCCGCGAATATGGCTGGGTGGAACAGCCGATGTGGCGCGCCGGCCGCAGTGCTGTTCTGAAGAGTTTCCTCGCGCGCACGCATATCTTTCACACCGAGGAGTTCCGGCAGCGGTTCGAACCGCAAGCCAGGCAGAACATGGCGCGGTCGATCGAAGCGCTTGAGGCATGACTCAGACGGGTTCTAGTCGCAGGGTTGGACCCTTTGCGGACCCTCAAGGCTTGCGTGTTGCGCGCCCGCTATGTTTTCGCATGTTCCGGGCCGCACTGACCATTAGTATTACAACGGCCATGAACCAGAATGCGGAAATGACATAGGCGGTAGCTGTTGCGCCAACACACTCGCTCTCATCGATGAGGCAGCTTTGATTAACACCTCCTCGAAGTGCATATCCGCCCAGAGCCAGAACAATCCCGGTAATGGAGAGGGCGATCCAGAGGGGAAGCCCAAATCGTAAACCAATAGCGGAGCCGATGATTAGGACCGCTGGCGCAATGAGTGTGATCAGTAGGGGGTCGAACGTCATGCCTTAACCCTAACGAAGCGAATATCAGCTTTCCAACTTGTGTTTCTGGTACATGCGTCAGGTTTTCACAACTAGCTGCCTGCTGCGATCGCGCCGGCCACGGCGCTACTTCCCCCTGGTGGCAATGCACCTACATCTGCCGCCAGTCACAGTGGATTTTCCGCATAGAACTCCAGCACCCGCTGCTTGAAGGTCTTGTCGCCGACGGCCAGCATATGGTCGCGGCCTTCGATGTGAAAGGCCCTGGCGTTCGGCATCAAGGCGGCCAGTTCGTCGGGCGAACCGCCGATATCGTCCTTGGTGCCGACGGCAATCAATGTTGGCTGGGCAATACGCGCGATGTCGGCCTCGGCCAGCAATTCCCGCGAGGTGGCAATGCAGGCGGCCAGCGCGCGGCGGTCGCTGCGGGTCTGGTCGGCGAAGGCGCGAAACGAGCGGCCGCGCGGATGGCTGGTGGCATCGGGATCGTCGGCCAGGAGGGCGGCGGCGATCGGATCCCAGTCGCCGACACCGTCAACCATGCCGACGCCGAGACCGCCGAAGACCAGCGTCGCCACCTTGTCCGGGTCGGATAGCGCCAGGAAGGCCGATATCCGCGCGCCCATCGAATAGCCCATGACATGGGCGCGTTCGATGCCGAGATGGTTCAGCAGCGCTGCGCCGTCGGAAGCCATTTTTGCGGGCGTATAATCGGCCTCTTGATAGCTCTTCGACGAGGCGCCATGGCCGCGATTGTCGAAGGCGATTGCGCGGTAGCCGGCATCGTTCAGCGCCTTGAACCAGCCGGGCGACACCCAGTTGACGTAATGGGTCGAGGCAAAGCCATGGATCATGAGCACCGGATCGCCCTGCCCCGATGCCGGCTGGCGGTCGAGGAAAGCAAGATCAAAACCGTCATGGGAGAAAAACTGCATCTGCGCCGGATCCTGCGCGTTCAGTTGTGCGCAGTGTCGATTGCCGGGTGGCGCAACAAATCGCCGTCCGCGATGCCGCTCCTGGCGGCGGTGCCCGCCTTGAGCTCGAGCACGAAGCGAACCGGCTCGCCGGGCGAGATCATCGCCTCGGATTGCGGCTCGCCTTGCTTGATTGCCCGGATCCTGCCGTCCTGACCGACAAAGATCAGGTCGAGCGGCATCGGCGTGTTCTTCATCCAGAAGCTCACATCCCGAGGCCCCTCGAACACGAACAGCATGCCATGATCGTCGGCCATCTCCTCGCGAAACATCAGGCCGGCCTCGCGCTCGGCGGAGGTGTCGGCGATTTCGACGGAGAAAGAGCGTTCGCCGGCTTTCGTCACAGCGACCAGCGGCTGCGGGTCGACGGCAAGGTTCATCGCCCGGCCGTCTGCCGAAGCCGGTTGCTGCGAATGGAAGAAAGCGCCTGTGGCGACGACAAAGGCGATCGCGGCGCAGACTACGCCCGCTATCAGCCGGTTCCTGTGAGTCATGCAAAATCCTCGGCCGGAAATCGTCCTAAACCATGACCCCGAAAAGTGGAACCCGGTTTTTGCTGCGCTGACCTGCGGTTCGGAAAAGATCATGGTCAGGCAAAAATAGGTCCTATCCCGATTCGATCGGGATAGAACCTAGTGCGAGACGGGCAAGGTACCCATATCCGGGTGAATTTCGGCAGCCATAAGGCCTTTGTCGCCGCGCCCGAAGCGGACCAGCACGACCTGCCCGGGCCTGAGCTCTGTAATGCCGTAACGGCGCAGGGTCTCCATGTGGACGAAAATGTCCTCGGTGCCCTCGCCTCGGGTCAGGAAACCGAACCCCTTGGTGCGGTTGAACCATTTCACCAGCGCCCGTTCGAGGCCGCTTTCCGGCGTCACCGAGACGTGGGTGCGCTGCTCCTGCATCTCCGCCGGATGGGTCGCCGTGGTGAGATCCATGGAAAGCACGCGGAACGCCTGCAATCCGCGCTCACCTTGCTTGACCAGGCAGACGACGCGCGCACCTTCCAAGGCGGTCTGAAAACCGTCCTTTCGAAGGCATGTCACATGGAGGAGAATATCGCCGGAAGAGCCGTCATCGGGAAGAATGAAACCGTAGCCCTTGGCCACGTCGAACCATTTGATGGCGCCCGCAACCTCGACAAGATCGGCAGCGTCGCCGCTCCCGTCTCTTTGCAAGGCGTCGTGACCGGTTCCGTCCCGCCCCATGAAAGAGGCTTTTTCCCCCATAAGAACGCCCCCCTTTTTCAAGAATACCGCAACTGATTCTTGGCGTTAGATTAACACTGCCGCTTCCGGTGTGTGCAAGACCTGAGCTGTCTTTTTTCACGGTTCATTGCAGGGATACCGGATTTGTTGTTTGCCAACACGACCGGTTATCGGGAATTGCCCTTTGGCCGGGTGGCCCCTATGTTCCGCCGCAACGCAAACGTTTCGAGGAAATCACATGCGCTATCTCCACACCATGGTCCGTGTCGCCGACATCGATGCCTCGCTCGATTTCTACTGCAACAAGCTTGGCCTCAAGGAAGTGCGCCGCCACGAAAACGAACAGGGGCGCTACACGCTGATCTTCCTCGCCGCGCCCGAAGACGAGCAAAGCGGTATCGCCGACAAGGCGCCGCTGATCGAGCTCACTTACAATTGGGATCCGGAAGACTACAAGGGCGGCCGCAATTTCGGCCACCTCGCCTACGAGGTCGACGACATCTACGCCACCTGCCAGCAGCTGATGGACAAGGGTGTCACCATCAATCGGCCGCCGCGCGACGGCAACATGGCCTTCGTCAAGTCGCCGGACGGCATTTCGATCGAGCTTTTGCAGAAAGGCCCGGCCAAGGCCAAGGCCGAGCCCTGGGCGTCGATGCCGAACACCGGAAGCTGGTAACCCATCACAAGATCGAGGGCGGGTACGACCGAGCCGGACATTTTATGGCGTTTCTCGAGATCGCGCCTATCTGTCCGGCGATCACGCCTGCTTCCGAAATTGGCGCATCTTGCCTTGGGAGAAATCCATTCATGCCGACCAGCCATGTCGATGTCGCCACTGAACATGCGAGCCGTTATCTGCAGCAGCTATGCAAGCATTGGGCGCACAAGTTTCCGGTCGAGTTCCATCCGAACCACGGCACGATCGACCTCTCACTGGGCCGTGCGGTTCTCGATGCCGATGCCGCAGCGCTGCATATCGCGGTAACCGCTGACGAAGCCGGCTCGCTGGAGCGCCTGGAAACGGTCGTTGCCGACCACATCAAACGCTTCGCTTTCCGCGAAGAGCTGACGTTCGACTGGAAAAGGGCTTCGGCAGCGTAGGCGGCTATGTTTCAGCCGCCTCGGCCGGCCATCTCCAACAGCATCAGCACCGTGCGCCAGTTGCGCGCGGTGCCGGGCACTTTCAGCGTGCGCGGGATGAGATTGGCAAACACCGATTTGCCGAGGCCTTCCGGTGCATGCAGGTAAAGCACGTCGCCCTTGATCTCGAACCGTTCGGGACCGGTGCATTTTTCGGCCAGCCGCGCGACCTCATCGGCGATCGGCTCGCGTTCCAGCGCGTAGACGTGGAGTTTCGTCGGCTCCCCAGCGACTTCCGGATAGGGATTGTCCGCCACCAGCCGCTCGAACCAGCCGAGATCGCGCACCATGATGCGCGAGTGAAATCCCCATTTCTTCTCGAAAGCCGCTTCCAGCTGCTTGGTCAGCGTGGCCGCATCGCCCGTTGCCGACCGGAACACGGCGTTGCCGCTCTGCACGTAGGTGGCGACGTCGCCAAAGCCGAGTTTCTCGAAGAACGACCGGAGTTCGGCCATCTTGACGATGCGGTTGCCGCCGACATTGATGCCGGAAAACAATGCAACGAATATCTTCTCCTCTTCACTCATATTCGGGCGCTCATATGATGAACCCGGCGAGCGTCTCGTTGTCGGTGATGTCCTGATACTGGACGCCCTCGGCCTCGAAATTCGCGTTGAGCAGCTCGAAATTGCGGCGATCCTTGGTTTCGATGCCGATCAGCACCGAACCGAAATTGCGCGCCGATTTCTTCAAATATTCGAAGCGGGCAATGTCGTCGTCAGGCCCCAGCAATTCGAGAAAGTCGCGCAGCGCGCCCGGCCGCTGCGGAAAGCGGATGATGAAGTACTTCTTCAGCCCCTCGAAACGCAGCGCCCTTTCCTTCACGTCCGGCAGCCGCTCGAAGTCGAAATTGCCGCCCGAAACTACCGCGACGATGGTCTTGCCTCTGACGTCCTTCTTGGAAAAATCCTTGAGCGCGTCGATCGCCAATGCGCCGGCCGGCTCCAGCACTACGCCTTCGACGTTCAGCATCTCGATCATGGTCGCGCAGAGCCGGTTTTCCGGAACGAGCCGTACCGTATCGGCAGGAAAATCCCTGAGGTGCCGCAACGGTTCGCGGCCGATCTCGGCCACCGCCGCGCCGTCAACGAAATTGTCGACCTTGGCGAGCTTGATGCGCTTGCCGGCGGCGAGGCTCTCGCTGAGGCTTGGCGCGCCGGCCGGCTCGCAGAAGACGAAGCGCGTGTCGCGGCGCTGGTCGGCGAAATAATGCGTCACACCCGCAGCCAGACCGCCGCCGCCGACCGGCAGCATGATGATGTCGGGCATCCGCGCGCCCGGCATCTGGCCTGATATCTCGTAGGCGACGGTCGCCTGCCCCTCGATGATGTCCTTGTGGTCGAACGGCGGCACCATGTGTGCGCCGGCGCTTTCGGTGAATTCGAAGGCGGCGCGGTAGCAGTCGTCGAAAAAGTCGCCGATCAGCCTGATCTCGACGAATTCGCCGCCGAACAGCCGCGTCTTGTCGATTTTCTGCTGTGGCGTCGTCACCGGCATGAACACCACACCTTGTCTGCCGAAATGACGGCAGACGAAGGCAAAGCCCTGCGCATGGTTGCCGGCGGAAGCGCAGACGAACAGTTCGGCGTCGTTGCCGGCGTCGAGCGCCTTGCGGAAGAAATTGAAGGCGCCCCTGATCTTGTAGGAGCGCACCGGCGACAGGTCCTCGCGCTTCAGCAGCACGCGGGCCCCGGTCTTCTTCGACAGGTAATCGTTTTCCTGCAGCGGCGTTTCCGGAAAAATCTCGCGGATCGCAGCGGCAGCGGCTGCGACGCGGGAGGAGAAACTGGTCATCGGAAAAATCACCCCGAATCGTCTGTGGTCTTCGCGTGCGACTGTCGGTCATGAAGCTAGCACACGCCTTAGGTGTTTGATCAGGGCAATCGTTCTGGCTTTCGCGCAACAGTGCGATGACTGTCGCAAGGCGCTGAGCGCATTTTGGCTGGATATGACTTACTTCTGCCGCACTTCGACGGTCCGGGATGGTTCGCGGAGGTTGGATAGCCTTTCGGCCGGAGTGGAATTCTAGAGTTGAAGAAGATTTGTATCCTTGTTCTTACCTTGCTCGTTGCCGGCTGCGGCGGCCGGCAAACCGAGGAACTGCTCGGCAGCGCCATGGTGTCCGCGCCGGTGACGGAAATCGCCGGCAACCACAGCATCTTCATCGCCACGACGCGCAAGCGCTCCGACGATCCCAGCAAGGTTTTCGACCGTGAGCGCTCGGCCACGCTGAACTATGCCCGCGCCAACGTCACCGTGCCGGGGACCCACGAAACCGGTCGGATCGAGCGGCGTTCGCGCGGCAAGTCGAACGACCCGGCCAAATACTTCATGGCCTCCGAGGTCGTCGGCTACGACACCGCGCCGAAATTCTCCAGCGCGCTCAGCACCGACATCGCCGCGCGCGGCGGTCGCGTCATGGTCTTCGTCCACGGCTACAACACCGGTTTCGACGCCGCTGTCTACCGCGTCACCCAGATCGCCCATGATTCCGGCTACCCGGGCACGCCGGTGCTGTTTTCCTGGGCGTCGGGCGCCAAGACCAGGGACTATGTCTACGACAGGGAAAGCGCCAGTGCTGCCCGCGACCAGCTGGAAGTGACGCTGAGGATGCTCGCGCAGACCGGCGCGCGGCGCATCGACATCGTTGCGCATTCGCTGGGAACCTGGGTTACCATGGAAGCGCTGCGCCAGCTCGCCATCAACGGCGACCGCGATCTCGGCGGCAAGCTCGGCGACGTCGTGCTGGCCTCGCCCGACATCGATGTCGACGTGTTCAAGAGCCAGATGCGCCGCTACGGCAAGCCGAACAAGCCATTCATCCTGCTCCTGTCCGACGACGACCGGGCGCTGCGGCTCTCCGGCCTGATCGCCGGCTCGCGGCCACGCGTCGGCGACTACAAGGACGCCGCCGACCTCGCCGACTATGGCGTGAACGTTGTCGATCTCTCCAGCGTCAAGGGATCGGACCGTTTCAACCACACCAAATTTGCCGACAACCCCGAGCTGGTGAAGATGATCGGCCAGCGGCTGCGCGAGGATGACGGATTTGCCAGCGACCGCGAGGTAACCGACCGCATCAGCCTGCTCGGACAGTGAGGTGCGTTCCACGCCCTGTTACTTTCGTCGTGCATGTTCACGGTTGCGGCACCATCGGATCACTTTCAACTGGACCGGGCCGGCCCTTGGCTTTATCGCAATAGCGAGCGGCGTCACCAGCTTGACGTCCCCCTTGCGGGAGCCTGCGTGACCGTGCGTTCGAAGATTTTTCTCGTCGTAGCGTTTGCGCTCGCCGTTACCGGCTGCGCCGGCGGGAAAACACACGACCTTCTCAACACGACGGCTGTCACCGTGCCTGCCTCCGACATCGCAGCCACGCATGAGATATTCGTCGCCACCACCCGGAAAAAGGCAACGAAAGATCCGCGGCAAGTGTTCGACGGTGACCGTTCACCGACCACCAGTTTTGCCAGTGTCGAGGTCACCGTTCCGAAGGTCCATCAGGTCGGCGCCATCGAGCGGGTCAGGAGCTCCGCCAACAGCAATCCGGCGAAGGATTTCACGGCAACGGAGGTCGAATTCTACGAAGGCGCCCCGCAATTCGCCAAGGCGGTCGGTGCCGACATCGCCATGCGCGGCGACCGCGCGCTGGTCTTCGTGCACGGCTTCAACAACGGTTTCGACGACGGCATCTATCGGCTGACGCAGATTGCGCACGACACGAAATATCCCGGCACGCCGGTGCTGTTCTCATGGGCGTCGAGCGGCAAAACCACGGGCTATATCTACGACAAGGAAAGCGCCAACGCTGCGCGCGACGATCTCGAAGAGACGCTGCGCATGCTGGCCAAGACGAAGGCCAAGAGCATCGACATTATCGCCCATTCGATGGGCACCTGGGTGACAATGGAGGCGTTGCGCCAGCTTGCCATCACCGGCGACCGCGATCTTGGCAACAAGCTCGGCTACGTCATCCTGGCCTCGCCCGACATTGATGTCGATGTGTTCAAGAAGCAGATGATCCGCTATGGCAAGCCCGACAAGCCTTTCGCCATCCTGCTTTCGGGCGACGATCGCGCCCTCAGACTGTCCTCCCTGATCTCCGGCGACAAGCCGCGCGTCGGCGACTATGGTGACGCGGCCGACCTCGCCAGCTACGGCGTGTCGGTGATCGACCTGACCAAGACCAAAGGCGGCGATCGTCTGAACCACGCCAAATTCGCCGACAACCCGTTCCTGGTGCAGTTGCTCGGCAACCGGCTGCGCGCCCCGGCCGGCCTGGCATCGGAGGAAGCCAATCCGGCGCAGCCGATCGACAATCTCGGCCAGGGCATCGGCAAGGCCGTCGGCTCCGTTGCCGAGATCGTCATCACCACGCCGTTCAGGGTGCTGACCATCGCCACCGGCGGATGAGCAATTTGGGCTCGTCCATGGTTGTTGTCAGACGAACAGGTCGACCTTCTGGAACGTCGTTACGTCGATCAGGCCGACGTCGGAAATCCTCAGTTCCGGGATAACGACCAGCGCCAGCAGCGAGTGCTGCATGTAGGCGTTGTTCAGGGAACAGCCCATCTGGCGCATCGCCTCGGTCAGCTTGTCGGCCTTGGCCGCGACGATTTCGGCGCGCTCGTCCGACATCAGCCCCGCTATCGGCATTTCGACCAGCGCCAGTTCCTTGCCCTTGGAGAACAGCACGACGCCGCCACCGACCTCGCCCAGCCGGTTGACCGCCAGTGCCATGTCCTGCTTGCTGGTGCCGACGACGATGATGTGGTGCGCATCATGCGCCACGCTGGAAGCCATGGCGCAGTCGCTCATGTAGCCGAAGCCGGAGACGAAGGCATTGGTGACGCCGCCCGTGCCCCTGTGGCGCTCGACCAGCGCGATCTGGCAGACATCATTGCGGCGGTCCATGGCGACCAGCCCGTCCTCCACGGGAAGATCGGCCTCGAGCGCGCGCGTCGGCGCCTGGTTCTCGATCACGCCGATGACCCGCACCCGAACCTCGTTGGCGCCGATAGGCGCCACGATGTCGAAATCCCCCGGTTTGAGCGTCCTGCCGAGCTTGACGGTGTTCTTTGCCGTCTTCGGATAGTCAGAGGCCGGAATGTCGATGTCGAGCTTGCCGCCCTTGGCCAGCCTGACGCCGCGGCCGTAGACCTCGTCGATGGTCATTGCGGCCAGATCGGAGACGATCAGCAGATCGGCGAGCCGCCCCGGCGCGATAGAACCCAGCTCGCGCTCCAGCCTGAAATGCTGGGCGGTGTTGAGCGTCGCCATTTGGATCGCGGTCACCGGCTTCAACCCCTGGCTGATGGCGTGCCTGACCACCCGGTCCATGTGGCCTTCATGGACAAGCGTGCCGGAATGGCTGTCGTCGGTGCACAGGATGAAGTTGCGCGGGTCGAGCCCGCTCTCCGTCACCGCCTTGATCTGCGAGGCGACGTCGTACCAGGCCGAGCCCAGCCTCAGCATCGCCTTCATGCCCTGGCGGACGCGGGCGATGGCGTCCTCGGCGCGCGTGCCTTCGTGGTCGTCCTCGGGTCCGCCGGCGACGTAGCCGTGGAACGGCAGGCCGAGATCGCGCGAGGCATAATGGCCGCCGACGGTCTTGCCCGCCCTCACCGTCGCGGCGATCTCGCCCGCCATCACCGGATCGTTGGCGGCGACACCGGGAAAGTTCATAACCTCGCCAAGCCCGATGATGTTTTCCCATGCCATCGCCTCGGCGACATCGGCGACCGTCAGCTCGGCGCCGGCATGCTCCAGCCCCGGCGCCGAAGGCACGCAGGACGGCATCTGCACCAACACGTTGATCGGCATGGCGACGGCCTCGTCATGCATCAGCCGCACACCCGGCAGGCCGAGCACATTGGCGATCTCGTGCGGATCGATGAACATCGAGGTGGTGCCATGCGGGATGACCGCGCGGCAGAACTCCGTCACCGTCACCATGCCGCTCTCGACATGCATATGCGCGTCGCAGAGACCCGGCACCAGATAGCGTCCGCCGGCGTCGACCACCTTGGTGCCCTGCCCGATGGCGTGGCCGGCATTCGGTCCGCAATAGGCGAAGCGGCCGCCGGCAATGGCAATGTCGGTGCCGGCGATGATCTCGCCGGAGTGAACGTTGACCCAGCGCCCGTTGCGGATGACGAGATCGGCGGGCCTCCTGCCCATCGCGACGTCGACCAGATGCGTGGCCGCCTCGGCCCAGGGTTTTGGTTTTGTCGCACGCGCGGTCTTCACCATGAAGAGACTCCTGTTTTCCCGACTGTGCCAAGCCGATGGCGTTTTGGCCAGCGAGATCAGCGGATTGCCTGAGCGCTCCTCGGCCTTCACCGTGACCGCGATTTTCGCGCCTGTTGCGAGCTCGCGATTCGTTGCTTTGTGACGGCATCTATGCTATTGATTTCGACATGGTGCTGATTTGCGCCAACGACCCGCCGCCGAGCGGGTTTTTGTTTCAGGCGCCGTCCACGGCAAAGTGCCCCAACCGGAAGACTGCTCCTCGCTAACGGATTTTTCTGAATCGAGGTTCGGGGAGTTCGATGCCTCGCCCAACGCTCAGGGTAGCGGTCTGGGTCGAAAACTCAGATCAGAACTCGAACCGCCTGATCCGTCCGCTCAGAGGGTCATCGCACTCCACCATTGGAGCCTGCAGGCGGTTCAATCAATTTGATCCCCGAACTGTCATTTCTTGCTCGGATCATCCGCCGGATTGACGTAGGTGATCGTGAACGGCCCGTCGCCATTAACCTGGATAATCGTATCGCTTGTCGTCCACGCGAAGTGATTCATTCCGGCCGGCGCAATGCCGAAGCCGCCGGCAGTCAGTTCGGTGCCTTTCGTCTCGTCGAGCTTATCGCCCATTCCGATATGGAAGTTACCGGAAAGCACCGTTACATATTCCGAGGCAGGATGATTGTGAGCGGCAATTTTGTAGCCGGCTGGCATCTTTAACCGCAGCACATAAGCGCCGTCCTTTGAAGGATCTCCAGCCATAACCGCCAGTTCCGCGCCAGCCGGAATGACAGCAGGAGCAGGGCCCCATTTGATACTGTCCGCGTTCATCGGCTTGTCATCGGCAAACAGAGGCGCTGTCCCAACAAGCAGTAGCGCCAGAGCAGAGGCGAGCTTGATCATGACAATCTCTCCATTTGGTTCAAAGTCGAACCACTTTACCAATTGAAGCCTACCAAGGCAGAACGACCGAATGCATCCTCCGAACGGGGGACGCGCTCTCGCGCGGTCTGGGAAGCGGTCGTTAAGTATCCTGCCGCTGTTGCCGGTCGCGGCAGTTGAGAAGATCGACCAGATCGTCGGCCTCTTCGATCGGCATGTCGATCAAGGGAACGCCCACCTCGACAACCGGCAGCCCCGTGAACACATCGATGATGTCCCAGGTACCTTCAGGCGTCTTCTCAATGTCGTAGCGTTGAGTCATGGGGGGAGTAGTGAGCCATGAGGGTAGAGGGGAAGACCTGGCGCGTTTTACTCGATCATCGCTCGTTCGGAAATGGATCCCGCCCGGCCTGATCAAGCGCCTCAAGCAATGAGGCAAGGGGGCTGGGAAGTCGCAGGTCGACGGCAAGATCCAGCGCGTCGTGTAAATACCGGCGATTATCTTCGGAACGGATCAGTTGCCGAACGGCTTCGGCAACAGACTTCCCTCGTTCTGTGTCAAACTCTGCCATGTTCGGGATTCCAGTAGCTTTAGTGCGAAACTCAGCCACTACGAAATTGTTCCAGGTGGAAACGATCTTGTTTGAACCTCAGTGTTTGATTCCCTCGCTGGGAAGGGTTGCCGCCGGCCCGGTAACGGCAGCTATGCTGTTGACTTGGGCACGAATTTCGCGCCGACGATCCGCATCCAAGGCGGGTCGCGCGCGCCATGATGCTGCCCGGAAAAAACGCTCTAGCCTTGAGGGACCGGTAACGGTTGGGTAACGAGCCCGCCCCGGCGAGGGGGGATCCGGGACAGGCTCGGCTCCTCAGAACATGCCGGATTTCTCCGACTGGCCCCAAACCACTGTGCCCGCGCAAAGTTCCATTGCGTGGCGATCATTTTTCCTCGCGAAAGTTCTGCAGCGAGGCATGCCAAAGGGTCTTCCTGCCACGCAGGTGTTTGGCGATTCGCGCAAGAACGAAGGCGACGATTTTTACATCTGCCCGATCTGTGCGCAGCGGTCGATATGCCGGATCTCAGGAAAGTGAACCGGCGCGACAAGCCGGTGCTCGATCTGCTGAAATGGACGGCTAGCGGGCGCCTTTCTCGCTGCCGCCGTCATGACCGAACCGTAACCTCGACCGGCAAGGGGGAGCGCTGCTTCTGCAGCGAGGCAGAAGCCCGATCAGCGGGCTGGCGAAAAGCGCGACGGTGACGTCCGCCTTGATCTTGTGCCCCAGCTATTGCGCGATTTTGGTTCCGTTGACGCCCCGCAATCATGGACGGCCCAGGGACGAGTGATCGAATTCCGGTTCCCATAGCACACTAGCCCAGCACTAAACCTGCAATCAAAACGGCAAACCCGATAGAAAGCGGGACCGCCAAAAGCCAGCCAGCCTCCAGAACGCTATTTTCTTGCCGATCCATGACAGTCTCCTCTTTGACGCTGCCCCTCATTACGAAAGCTCCGCGGAGCGGTTCGGTTCCGACGAATTTGCCGACGACCCGGCGGCGATGGCACCACGGGGCCTCGCGTTCGCCCTCACCATTCGCGTCGGCGGCGATCGCATCGCGTGGCGTCAGGGCGACGAGTTCATGGATGGCACCGTTGATCTCACCGCGCTCCAGATGCTCCACAACGCGCCGCAGGACGATGTTGGAGCGGATGCCGTCAATACCCTCGATGAAGGCGGCGGGCAGCATCGGGCTCGTACATCGCGACACGCTGTTCGAACCGTTCGCGCGGTGATAGGCGTTGAGCATCTGAAGCCTACTTGAAGGTACCGCAATTGGTTATCGCGTTCGCCATATCTGCAGGTCTCGCACTGGTAACGGTTCTGATGCACTATGAGGTGCTGAATATCGCCGGAGCGATGAGGCGTCGTTTTTCACTTCCGATGCGGGTTGATCTGCTGCTCTTGGTCATCGCAGCGATCATTGCTCACGTGGTGGGGATCTGTCTTTTCGCGGTCGCCTATGCCTGGATGCACCAGCATCCAGACCTTGGAGCTCTCGCAGGCTTGTTTTCCGGGAGCGCAGCGGATTTCTTCTATTTCTCGATCACCTGTTACACGACCATCGGCTTTGGCGAAGTCTATGCCACTGGGCCGATGCGGATCGTTGCTGCCTTGGAAGGTCTCAACGGACTCGTCCTGATCACTTGGTCAGCATCGTTCGCATACGCATCGACTTCGGATTTGTGGAAGCGGAAGCAAGACTGACGCGTGTGCGTAGTGCTTTGAGCGCCTAAACTTCCACAAACGCAATGAGGGCTCGCGCGCGGCCTGGCCGCGGATGGAACTATCAACAATGCCGAGGTCGAGTTCCTTCAAAAATAGCTGGCAGCGAATGCGGAGATCAGCAATCATCCGATCATTCGATCATCCGATCGTCCGAACCATGCAGCCCTCCCCCATTGGGACCCCGCGCAGCTAATCCCAATTGAAGATTAAGGCTGCACACTGGAGGGGCTGCGCGTCACCTATGCCGCCATACGGCGCATAGGCAATGACGCCGGGACGAGGCGCCGACGGGCTGGGGGCCGCTCTACGCGCTTGGGCCAGGCATGTCGAGAAAAGAGGTTGGACGCTGCGAGCATGGACCAGAAAATATGGCAAAAACGGGCTCCGGCGAATGAAAAGGGGAACGCAGTTTTGCACAACACAATTTTCGGACTGCACAACGCCGATTGACGAAATCGCCTAAGTAGTTGAAACGAAAAGGGCGCGGACGTGGCGGAATTGGTAGACGCAAGGGACTTAAAATCCCTCGATCTCTGATCGTACGGGTTCGATTCCCGTCGTCCGCACCAGCACATCGACGGCGCTCCTCGGCGGCATCCAGGTTCCGGCATGGATCAAGCCCGGATCGGGTTCAGCTTCAGGTGCTGGATCAAGATGATGGTCTTAGCGTCGACAATGCTGCCGTCGTAGATGCCGGCCAGCGCCTCATCGAGCGGCATTTCCAGAACCTCGATGTCTTCGCCTTCTTCCGGCGCGCCGCCGCCGTCCGAGATGCGGTCGGTCGGCGAATAGCGCGCGACGAAGAACCAGAGCCGCTCGGTCACGCTGCCAGGGCTCATAAAAGGCGAAAACAGCCGTTCAACGTCCTTCAGGTGGTAGCCGAGCTCCTCTTCCGCCTCCTTGCGGATGCAGGTTTCGGGATCGTGTTCATCGAGCAGGCCGGCGCAGGCCTCGATCAGCGGCTCGCGGTGGCCGGTGACGTAGGCCGCGTAGCGGAACTGCCGCACGAGCAGAACCGTCGAGCGCTCGGGGTCGTAAGGCAGGATCACCGCCCCGTCGCCGCGATCGTAGGTCTGACGGATCTGCGTCTCCCATTGCCCGTCGCGCCGGCGATAATCGAGGACGGTCTTTTTCAGGACTGCCCAGTCATCGGAAAGGACTTCTTCCGAACGGATGCGAATGCGGTCTTCCATGGTGAACTCCGTGCTGCCGGCGTGAGGACTACAGCGCCGCGCGTCCTCTTGGACGCGCAAAGGACGCTGTAGCACTTTTGATCTGTGCATGATCCTTTCCGAAAATCGGAATCGATTTTTGCTGCGCCGACCTTCGGTTCGGGGTCATCCGCTAGCCGCGAACCGGCCCGTGCGCAATCCCAACAGCAATTGGTCCAGGGGCGCGCGCTTCACCGCCTCGTGTATGGCGCAGGCGCAATCCACTGCCTAAATAGCGACAGCCCCTCCCCGGAGTTTTTTTGATGACCACATCCCTTTTCCAGCCGATCACGCTTGACGGCCTCGCCTTTCCCAACCGCATCGCGGTCGCGCCCATGTGCCAGTATTCCGCCGATGACGGTTCGGCCAGCGACTGGCACCTGTACCACTGGATGAACCTGGCGATGTCCGGCGCCGGCATGGTCACCGTCGAGATGACCGACGTCGAGCGGCGCGGCCGCATCTCGCATGGCTGCCTCGGCCTTTACTCCGACGACAACGAGGCAGCCGCGCGGCGCGCGCTGGATGCCGCCAAGCGCGTCGCCGGCCCCGGCATCAAATTCGGCACGCAGCTTGCCCATGCCGGCCGCAAAGCATCTAACCGGAAGCCTTGGGAAGGCGGCGGGCCGCTCGGTGCCGATCAGGATCCCTGGCCGATCGTGTCCGCCTCGGCAATCGCCTACGACACCGGCTGGCAGGTGCCGCGGGCGCTGGAGGATGAGGAAATCCTGCACATCATCGAACGCTTCGCCGAAGCGGCAAGGCGGGCCGAGCGGGCCGGCTTCGATTTCATCGAATTGCATGCGGCACACGGCTATCTGATCTTCCAGTTCCTGTCGCCGCTTTCCAACCAGCGCACCGACCGCTGGGGCGGCTCGCTGGAAAACCGCATGCGTTTTGTCGTCGAGATCGCCAAGGCGGTGAGGAAGGCAGTGCCCAAGCTGATGCTCGGGGCGCGTCTGTCGGTCAAGGAATGGGTCGATGGTGGCTTCGATGTCGAGGACGCGATCGAAGTGGCCAAGGCGCTGAAGGCAGCGGGCGTCGCCTATCTCTGCTGCTCGAGCGGCGGCAATTCGCCCCTGCAGAAGCTGCCGACAGGTCGGGGCTACCAGGTGCATCTGGCGGAAGCCGTGCGCAACGGCGCCGGCATCCCGACGCGGGCCGTCGGCCTGATCGACGACCCGAAGCAGGCCGAGGCGATCGTTGCCGAGGGCCGTGCCGACATGGTGGCTCTGGCCCGCGCCTTCCTCGCCGATCCGCGCTGGGCGTGGCGCGCCGCGGCCACCTTCGGCGAGACGATCCACCCGGCGCCGCAGCTTGCCCGCTCGGTGACGACGATGCAGCACTGGATCAAGGCGGCGGGCTGAGCAGCCATTTCCAATGGCTGCGGCCCCAATGATAGCGACCCTTGAGACCTTTACGCGGAGGGACGTGCAACCAAATCGGCCGCTCCGCGTTGGCGGCGATGATGGACAACAAGCCTTTTGAAAAGCCGGTGGTGGTCGAACTTGGCCATGTCGGCAAATACCGTGAGATCCGCAGCACCCAGGAAGCGGCGGAGTGCCTGATGACGGTCTGGCCGCTCAATCGTGGTCCGCGGCATCGCGATGCTCTCGACACTTGCCTAAAAGTGCTGGAGGGTTATCGTTCGACGGCGGATGCGCGCCGCGCATTGGTCGAAGCCGCGAAGGAATCGGACGTGCTGGTTCCCGACGAGAGATTGTCCGACGGCAGGCTGCCCGAAGACAAACTACCCGAAGGCAAACTGCCCCAAGGCAAACTGCCCCAAGGCAAACTGCATTGAGCAGACGGAGCTTTTCCCACTGGAGGATTTCATGGCGAAGCTGACCTACAAGATCGTCGAGCATGACGGGGGCTGGGCCTACAAGGTCGGCTCGACATTCTCGGAAACGTTCCCTACCCACGAGGACGCGCTCCGCGCGGCCGAGATCGCTTCGGCCGAACAGCAGGTCGCCGGCACCACGGACGGCATCCAGTACGAGGACGCCGACGGCAAATGGCACGACGAGCTCGCCGACGGCCGGGACCGGCCGCAAACCGAAGTTTCCGATTAGGCTGGTGTCGTTTACTGATGACTTCTCGCACCTCCGTTTTCAAGGGCTGGGGCTGGGCAAGACATTTTCCTGCCAGGATCCCAGACATGGCGAATTTCAATCCCACCGGGAACAAACACGATCAGGAGCAACGAAGAAGAGCACTTGCCACGCAGCCGCTTTACAGGGCAGTCTGGTAGCGCTACCGTTTCATCATCGCGCGTGACCAGGGAGGAACTTTGGGAGCTGCCGCGGCCAGTTAGGAAAGCGGTTTCCTTCGAAGACGTCGCAGGAAGCATTCGGGAGGAAATCGATGGCGTCTGTCGCGATTGGCGATGTCTACAAATCATTCGGAACCGTCGAGATTCTCCACGGTGTCAGCGTCGATATAGACGACGGCGAGTTCGTCACGTTGGTCGGGCCGTCGGGCTGCGGAAAATCGACCCTTCTCAGGATGATCGCCGGCCTGGAAAAGATTTCGCGCGGCCAGATCGCGATTGGCGACCGTGTCGTCAACAACGTTGCGCCAAAAGAACGCGACGTCGCCATGGTCTTCCAGAACTACGCCCTCTACCCGCACATGACCGTCGCCGAGAACATGGCGTTCTCGCTCATGCTCAAGGGTGTTTCGAAAGCCGAAAGCGCTGCCAGCGTTAAGCGCGCCGCCGAAATCCTGGGGCTGGTGCCATTGCTGGAGCGCTATCCCCGGCAGCTTTCCGGCGGCCAGCGGCAGCGCGTCGCCATGGGCCGGGCGATCGTGCGCGATCCGGCGGTCTTCCTGTTCGACGAGCCGCTGTCCAACCTTGACGCCAAACTCAGGGTGCAGATGCGCGCCGAGATCAAGGAACTGCATCAGCGCCTGAAGACCACGACGGTCTATGTCACCCATGACCAAATCGAGGCCATGACCATGGCCGACAAGATCGTGGTCATGCATGACGGCCTCGTCGAGCAGATCGGGCCGCCATTGGAACTCTACGACCGGCCGAACAATCTCTTCGTCGCCAGCTTTATCGGCTCGCCCGCCATGAACATGCTGAGGGGCGAAATCGCAACGGATGGCGGCTCATCGTCTTTTCGCGGCGCCGGCGGAATTTCCCTGCCGCTGGCCGCAGTACCTTCGATCGGCAGCGGCGAACAGGTGGTGCTGGGGATACGGCCCGAGCATCTGCAGCTGTCCGACGACCAGGGTATTCCGGTCACCGTCGTGGTGGTCGAGCCGACAGGGTCGGAAGTGCAGCTCATCGGCCGGACGGCCGGCGGTGAAGAGATCGTCGCCAATTTCCGGGAGCGCCATTCCTTCACGCCGGGCGAGACCGTACGGCTTACGGCCGAGCCCGGCCTCATCCATCTCTTTCATGGCGAAACCGGGCAGCGCTTCGAAATGCGCACCCGGCAGTAAGAACCACCGCGAGGAATAACAGGAGGAGACGAGCATGAAATTCACCAGACGTGACGTGATCCGCACGACCGCCGGCGTGGCGGCGGGAGCCTTGGGAAGCCGGTTCGTCGGCTCTTCCGCCTTTGCCCAGGAGGGGTTGACATACAAGCCCGAGGACGGCGCAAAGCTGCGGATGCTGCGCTGGTCGCCCTTCGTACAGGGCGATGAGGATCAATGGCTGGCCAACACCAAGCGGTTCACCGAGGCGACAGGCGTCGAGGTCCGCGTCGACAAGGAAAGCTGGGAGGACATCCGCCCCAAGGCGGCGGTCGCCGCCAATGTCGGCTCCGGTCCAGATCTGATGCTGGTCTGGTTCGACGACCCGCATCAATATCCAGACAAGCTGCACGACGTGTCGGAACTGGGTGAATATCTCGGCACGAAATACGGCGGTTGGCACGACGGACCAAAGCAATATGCGACGCGCGAGGGGAAATTCCTCGGCCTGCCCCTGGCCACCATCGGCAATGCCATTGTCTATCGGGAAAGCTGGGTAAAGGAGGCTGGCTTCTCGGAATTTCCGAAGGACACAGCGGGCTTCCTCGAGCTTTGCAAGGCCTTGCAGGCGAAGGGCCATCCGGCCGGCTTCACGCACGGCCATGGCGTCGGCGACGGCAACAACTATGCTCACTGGCTGCTTTGGAGCCATGGCGGCCAGATGGTCGACGAGAGCGGAAAGGTGACGATCAACAGCCCCGAGACGCTCAAGGCGATCGAATACGCGCAGGAGCTCTACAAGACCTTCATTCCCGGCACCGAAAGCTGGCTCGACGTGAACAACAACCGCGCCTTCCTGGCCGGCGAACTGGGTGTCATCGCCAATGGCATTTCCGTGTATAACACGGCCAAGACCAACAAGGACAATGATCCGAAACTGACTGAAATCGCCAAGGACATGCGCACGACCAGCCTGCCGGTCGGTCCCGTCGGGAAATCGGTCGAGCTGTTCCAGGTGACCACGGCCGTGATCTTCGACTACACGCCCTACCCCAACGCAGCCAAGGCCTATCTGCAGTTCATGTTCGAGGAACAGCAAATGGCGGAGTGGATTACCTCCTCGGCCGCCTACTGCTGCCAGACACTCAAAGCCTTCGACAACAATCCGGTATGGACGGCCGACCCGAACAATGCCGCTTACGCCAAGGCTTCGGCGACGCTGCGTCCCAACGGCTATGCCGGGCCGCTCGGCTATGCCTCGGCGGCGACCATGGCCGATTATGTCCTGGTCGACATGTTCGCCAAGGCCGTGACGGGCCAGGCCACGGCCCAGGAGGCGATGGAAGAGGCGGAGAAACGCGCCAACCGGTACTATCGCGTTTGATCACAGCCGAGCCGGGCAGCCGCGACCGCGCTGCCCGGTCTGGTTCCTGAAATCGTGTGGCGGCCACTCAGGCCACCATGCCAGCAGACCTTATGAGGAGCCGTCCCATGGCCGTGTCGTCCGCCGCCGTTCAGCCGCGTCCGTCGATCCTGTCGCGGAGCCTGTCGCTCCTGGCCGACAGCCGGAACGCGCTTGGCTTCGGCTTCATGCTGCCGGCGGCAGCGCTGCTGCTGGTCTTCCTGACCTATCCGTTGGGGCTCGGCATCTGGCTCGGCTTCACGGATGCCCGCATCGGCCGCCCCGGCATCTTCATAGGCATCGAAAACTACCAATATCTGTCGGATGATGCCGTCTTCTGGCTCTCCGTATTCAACACCTTGCTCTACACAATAAGCGCCTCGATCCTGAAGTTCGCGCTCGGCCTCTGGCTGGCGCTTATCCTCAATCAGAACCTTCCCTTCAAATCGTTCTTCCGCGCGATCGTCCTGCTGCCGTGGGTGGTGCCGACGGTGCTGTCGGCCATCGCCTTCTGGTGGATATACGATTCGCAGTTCTCCATCCTGTCCTGGGCGCTTATGGAAATGGGCCTAATCGACCATCGCATCAATTTCCTCGGCGACCCGGAGAACGCGCGCGCTTCGGTGATCGCGGCCAATGTCTGGCGCGGCATTCCGTTCGTCGCCATCACGCTGCTGGCCGGCTTGCAGACTATACCCCAGTCGCTTTACGAGGCCGCCACGCTCGACGGCGCCAGCCGCTGGCAATTGTTCCGTTTTGTGACGCTGCCGCTGCTGACGCCGATCATCGCCATCACCATGACGTTCTCTGTGCTGTTCACCTTCACCGATTTCCAGCTGATCTATGTGCTGACCCGCGGCGGACCGGTCAATGCCACCCATCTGATGGCGACATTGTCCTTTCAGCGCGGCATTTCGGGAGGCCAGCTTGGCGAGGGCGCCGCCATCGCTGTCGCCATGATCCCGTTCCTGCTTGCGGCGATCCTGTTCAGCTATTTCGGCTTGCAACGCCGCAAATGGCAGCAGGGCGGCGGAGACTGACATGGCCACGATCAAAAAAACGAAACGTCCGGAACTCGACGAAGGCGGCATGGGCTACCTTCAGAGCCTGCCGCGGCGCGTGGTGACGGTCTATCTGCCGTTGCTGGTGTTCGTCATCGTGCTGTTGTTCCCGTTCTACTGGATGACGATCACGGCAATTAAGCCCAATCACGAGATGACCGACTACGCCAATTTCAATCCGTTCTGGGTCGTGCATCCGACATTCGAGCACATCCGCTATCTCTTGTTCGACACGTCCTATCCGGGCTGGCTGCTCAACACGATCATCATCTCGACCGCCGCGACGTTCCTGTCGCTGCTGGCTGCGGTGTTCGCGGCCTATGCGATCGAACGGCTACGGTTTTCGGGGGCGCGGCAGGTCGGGCTGGCGATCTTCCTCGCCTATCTCGTGCCGCCGTCGATCCTGTTCATCCCGCTGTCGGTGATGGTGTTCAACCTTGGGCTTTACGACACGCCCTTCGCGCTCATTCTTACTTACCCGACCTTCCTAGTACCCTTCTGCACCTGGCTGTTGATGGGTTACTTCCGCTCCATCCCGTTCGAACTGGAAGAATGCGCGCTCATCGACGGGGCGAGTCGGTGGCAGATCCTCACCAAGATCGTGCTGCCGCTGTCGGTGCCCGGCCTGATTTCCGCCGGCATATTCGCATTCACCCTGTCATGGAACGAATTCATCTATGCCCTGACATTCATCCAGTCGTCCGAAAACAAGACTGTGCCGGTCGGGGTGCTCACGGAGCTGGTCCGTTCCGACGTCTATGAGTGGGGAGCGCTGATGGCCGGAGCCCTGATCGGCTCCCTGCCGGTGGTCGTGCTTTATTCATTCTTTGTCGAGCACTACGTGTCCTCGATGACCGGTGCGGTGAAGGAGTAGCGCCCTGCCGCAGTCGAGGTTTGCAGCCTCGCGGGCCGAAGCTTGGAACAGCGTGTGGCGGAAATGATGGAGCTGCGCGCCAATACCGTTCGGACGCCATTGCCGCCGGTCATCCGCCGCGCTATCTCAGGCGACCCTTGCCTGCCTAAGGCGACCTGTCTGCCCGAGGCGACTCTGTCTGCCTAAGGCGACCTCTTGCCGGAGCTCCCATGTCTGAAATCGTCACCGCCGCCATGCTCGTCATCGGTGATGAGATTCTGTCCGGGCGCACCAAGGACAAGAATATCGGCCATCTCGCCGACATCATGACGGCGATCGGCATCGACCTGAAGGAGGTGCGCATCGTTCCCGACGAGGACGACGAGATCGTCGCCGCGGTGAACGCCCTACGGACCCGCTACACCTATGTCTTCACGACCGGCGGCATCGGCCCCACGCATGACGACATCACCGCGGACGCGATCGCCAAGGCCTTCGGCGTGCCCTGCGAATACGACGCCAAGGCCTATGCGATGCTGGAAGCGAGCTACGCCGCGCGCGGCATCGAATACACCGAGGCGCGCAAGCGCATGGCGCGGATGCCGCGTGGTGCCGACCATATCGACAATCCAGTGTCCATCGCGCCCGGCTTTCGCATCGGCAACGTCCATGTCATGGCCGGCGTGCCGTCGATTTTCCAGGCGATGCTCGACAGTGTGGTGCCGACGCTGAAGGCCGGCACCAGAATGCTATCGGCCACGGTGCACTGTCCGTTCGGCGAAGGCCTAGTCGGCGGACCGCTCGGCGATATCCAGAAGGCGCATCCGGATACTATCATCGGGTCCTACCCGAAATATGGCGACGGCAAGTTCTGGACCGAGCTGGTCGTCCGTGCCCGCAGCCAGGAAGCGCTGGACGCCGCCTACGCCGATGTCGAGGCGATGGTCGCAGGCCTCGCCAGCGCGGCCAGCTGATCTAAAGCGCGTCGCGTCTGAGAGGATTCATGCGACGCGCTTTAGGTTCTTTTTTATGCATGTCGTTTCCCAAAACCGCTGCGCACTTTTGGGCGACATGCATTAGCCGGAACCAAGCATGGTGATGTAACGTTTCATGCGGGCGAGTTCCGATCGCCGTAAATTGAGGGGTTACCATGCGATTCAAGACCATCGTTGCTATACTGCAGAACGAACAGGACGCGGTGCGCGTGCTCGAATGCGCCATTCCGCTTGCCGACAGGTTCCAGAGCCATCTCATCGGCATTCATGCCGAAGCGCTTCCCGTCCCCTACACCTCGGCCACCGGCTTTCCGGACACCGAGTTCCTGCAGGTTTCGGCCGACATGAACAAGGAGCGTGCTGAAAAGTTGCAGGCGGTTTTCCTCAGGCATGTCGAGGATTCCGGCCTGTCCTTCGAGTGGCGCAGCCTCGAGAGCTTTTCCGGAGACAGCGCGCTGACCGGCATCCCAACCGTCCGCACTGCGGACCTGATCATCGCCGCGCAGCGCGAGTCGGGCGGCGACCCGAGCGCCGATGTCGACACGCTGGTCTACGACGCCGGCCGGCCGGTGCTGGTCGTGCCGCATTCAGGCCCGCTCGTCACCAGCTTCAAGCATGTGCTGCTCGCCTGGAACGGCAGCAAGGAAGCCGCTCGCGCCGCCTTCGATGCTCTGCCCTTCATCATCGATGCCGAGAAGACTGATATTGTCGTCATTGACCCGCCGGATACGCTCGACGAGGCTCCGGAGGCGGCCGGCGCCGAAATCGCCGCTGCCCTGTCCAGGCATGGCGCCACCGTCAGCGTCTCGGTGCTGCAATCGGGCGGCCACTCGGTCGACGACGTGATCCAGACCAGGGTTGCCGAAACCGGCGCCGACCTGCTCGTGCTCGGCGCCTACAGCCATTCCTGGCTGCGCCAGCTTCTGTTCGGCGGGGTCACGCGCACGGTGCTGCGCACGTTGCCGGTGGCAGCTTTCCTGTCACGGTAAGTCCACAAAGGGTACCTCCACAGGCCGCCGCCCTTGCCAAGGCCAAGGCTTTTCAGTTAATTCCGCGCGCATTCCTTCAAGTGTTTGCGCGCGGTTTTCGCGCGCTGCGGAGTGCATGCAAAAATGTCCCTTCCCGAAAAGGCCTTTCCCGTCTCCTGGGATCAGTTCCACCGCGATGCGCGTGCGCTTGCCTGGCGGCTTGCCGGTGCCAACAAAGGCCAGTGGAAGGCGATCGTCTGCATCACGCGCGGCGGCTTGGTTCCGGCCGCCATCATCTCGCGTGAACTCGGCATCCGGGTCATCGAGACGGTTTGCGTCGCCTCCTATCACGACTACGCCAGCCAGGGGCAGCTGCAGGTGCTGAAGGAGGTCACGCCGGCACTGCTCGCCGATGACGGCGCCGGCGTGCTGATCATCGACGACCTCACCGATACCGGCAAGACCGCGGGCATCGTGCGCGCCATGATGCCCAAGGCGCATTTCGCCACCGTCTACGCCAAGCCGAAAGGCAGGCCGCTGGTCGACACCTTCGTCACCGAGGTAAGCCAGGACACCTGGATCTATTTTCCGTGGGATATGGGCTTCACCTACCAGAAGCCGATCGCCGACGATCACGTCGGCTGATTCGCGGCAACTGCTTTTCCTCCCGGAACATGCCGGCGAGCACTTCTTGAAAGAGTGCCGCGGCGCACGATATTTCCTGAATGGACGCCTGTGGTGTGGTTAACCAGTCCGTATGAGGATTTTTACTTTTATTGCTCATGATTGGCCGTAAGATTCACGAGACGGCAGATGATTCTGGAGGCTGGGGCAAGCTTCTCCGATGTTGACGAGGCCAGCAACGCACAACCATTTGGCCGAAAGGGTTCAGCGGCTCTTCGGCACAGCGCCGTGCCGCCTGCAGGTTGCAGCATTGCCCTGGCGCGATACCGGGCATGGCGTCGAGATCATGCTGATCACCAGCCGCGATACCGGTCGCTGGGTGCTTCCCAAGGGCTGGCCTGAGGCCAAGGAACTGCTTTGCGAAGCGGCGGCGCGCGAGGCCGGCGAGGAAGCCGGACTGCGCGGCACGATCTCCCACCACGAAGCCGGCCGCTACTTCTATGCCAAGGCATTGGCTTCCGGCGAGGAAGTGCCTTGCGAAGTCCTGGTATTTCCGCTGCAGGTCGACAAGATCGCCGACCGGTGGAAGGAAAAGCGGTCGCGCACCCGTAAATGGGTCAGCCCCGCTGAGGCCGTGCGCATGGTCAACGAGCCGGACCTTGGTCAGATCATCGCCTATTTCTGCGCCGATCCGCACCAGTTCTCCTGAGCAAGGCGCACTGGCCAAAGCTGCGCACCTGCCGCATCACCGGCGATGCTCTTTGGCGAAGAGAATCGATTTGACCACCACGGCTTTGGCGTGCGTTGTCATCCCGGTCGATGGCCTGGACGTGGGACAAAATCGAAATCCTCCGCGCCACTTCTATCCCCGTTATCCACATATGTGACACACAAGATGTTGGGGTCACAAAAGCTACGCAAACGAATCCTTGACGGCGCAAAACGAGTCGCCTTTTATGGGCCATGCGCTCCTGTTGAGAGTGCGACCGGAAAGTTCTGAGCCCGGTCTTTTTCCCGGATTATGTGCGTTTCGGCCGCATTTCCGCCTGTCTACGAGGCCAGCGGATGCGTTGGGGTTGTGGGGTCTTTGGGGGCGAAAGGGAAAAATGTCGGACTGGAATAAATTGTCTGTTAACACTATATTTAGCGTTTGCAGGTAGGTTCAACGCTAGATAGTGTGAGCTTCCCTCGATTGAGGGAGTCGAAAAAAGCTTCAGTTTTGAGGGACCCACAGGGTTCGCCGGCGCGTTGGACAGGTACTTCGCAAGGAGTTTGACCAGCAGGGCGGCGGCTGTGAAAAAGGAGCCGGCCGTTGTCTAACGCCGGCAGGCGGCGGACATGCGCGTTTCGCCAAGGGGGCAGAATTCCCCTTGGAAAAGCGCTATATATAGACAACAAGGGATAAGACCAATGCGCATCGAGCGTCGTTTCACCAAGCAAGGGCTAGCAGGTCAAGAAGGGGCGGCTTATGCGGAGATCGAATTCCGCAAGGCGCTTTCGGAGATCAAGAATCCGGATGGCTCGGTGGTGTTCCGCTTGGACAATATCGATGTGCCGGCGCAGTTCAGCCAGGTTGCCGCCGACATCCTGGCGCAGAAGTATTTCCGCAAGGCCGGCGTGCCGGCTCGGCTGAAGAAGGTCGAGGAGAATGACGTCCCTTCCTTCCTGTGGCGCTCCGTCGCCGACGAGGCCGAACTGGCAAAGCTGCCCGAGTCCGAGCGCTACGGCTCCGAGATCGACGCCCGCCAGGTCTTCGACCGCCTCGCCGGTACCTGGACCTATTGGGGCTGGAAGGGCGGCTACTTCAAGTCGGAGGAAGACGCGCGCGCCTTCCGCGACGAGATTGCCTACATGCTGGCCACCCAGCGCGTTGCGCCGAACTCGCCGCAATGGTTCAACACCGGCCTGCACTGGGCCTATGGCATTGACGGCCCGAGCCAAGGCCACTTCTATGTCGACCCGTTCACCGGCAAGCTGACCAAGTCGAAATCTTCCTACGAGCATCCGCAGCCGCATGCCTGCTTTATCCAGGGCGTGCAGGACGATCTCGTCAACGAAGGCGGCATCATGGACCTGTGGGTGCGTGAAGCGCGGCTGTTCAAATACGGCTCCGGCACCGGCTCCAACTTCTCATTCCTGCGCGGCGAAGGCGAAAAGCTGTCCGGCGGCGGCCGCTCGTCCGGCCTGATGAGCTTCCTGAAGATCGGCGACCGCGCGGCGGGCGCCATCAAGTCGGGCGGCACGACGCGCCGCGCCGCAAAGATGGTCATCGTCGACGCGGACCATCCCGATATCGAGGAGTTCATCGACTGGAAGGTTAATGAGGAGCAGAAGGTCGCCTCGCTGGTCACCGGCTCCAAGATCGTGAAGAAGCACCTCGAAGCGATCATGAAGGCCTGCATCAACTGCGAAGGCCAGGACGACGATTGCTTCGACCCGGCGATCAACACCGCGCTGAAACGCGAGATCAAGGCGGCCAAGAAGGACGGGGTGCCGGAGAACTACATCTACCGCGTCATCCAGTTCGCCAAGCAGGGCTACACTTCGATGTCGTTCAAGACCTACGACACCGACTGGGATTCGGATGCCTACCTCACCGTTTCGGGCCAGAACTCCAACAATTCGGTCTCGCTGAAGGACGATTTCCTGCGCGCCGTAGAGCAGGATGCCGACTGGCACCTCACCGCCCGCAAGGACGGCAAGGTGCTGAAGACGCTGAAGGCCAGGGATCTGTGGGAAAAGATCGGCTATGCCGCCTGGGCGTCGGCCGATCCGGGCCTGCACTTCAACACGACGATGAATGACTGGCACACCTGCGCCTCGGCCGGTGCGATCCGGGCGTCCAACCCGTGCTCGGAATACATGTTCCTCGACGACACGGCCTGCAACCTGGCCTCCATCAATCTGCTGCCCTATCGCAACGCCAACGGCACCATCGATATCGCCGCCTACGAGCATACGGTTCGGCTGTGGACCATGGTGCTGGAAATTTCCGTCATGATGGCGCAGTTCCCGTCGAAGGAGATCGCCAAGCTTTCCTACGAATACCGCACGCTCGGCCTCGGCTACGCCAATATCGGCGGCCTGCTGATGACCTCGGGCATTCCCTATGATTCCGACGAGGGCCGCGCCATCTGCGCAGCACTCACCGCTATTATGACCGGCACGGCCTATGCCACCTCGGCCGAAATGGCCGCCGAGCTCGGCGCCTTCCCCGACTACGACCGCAATGCGCAGAACATGCTGCGCGTCATGCGCAACCACCGCCGCGCTGCCTATGGCGACAAAGACGGCTACGAGAAACTCGCCGTCAACCCGGTGCCGCTGGTCGCCTCCGACCTGAAGCAGCCTGAGCTTGCCGCCCATGCCAAGGCTGCCTGGGACCGCGCCATCGAGCTCGGCGAGGAGCATGGCTACCGCAATGCGCAGGCGACCGTAATCGCGCCGACCGGCACGATCGGCCTGGTCATGGATTGCGACACCACCGGCATCGAGCCCGACTTCGCGCTGGTGAAGTTCAAGAAGCTGGCCGGCGGCGGCTATTTCAAGATCATCAACCGCGCTGTCCCTGAAGCGCTGCGCACGCTTGGCTATTCGGAAGCGCAGATCGCCGAGATCGAGGCCTACGCGGTCGGCCACGGCAATCTGAACCAGGCGCCCGCCGTCAACCCCGGCTCGCTCAAGGCCAAGGGTTTTACGGACGACAAGATCGCGGCACTCAATGCGGCATTGAAGTCGGCGTTCGACATCAAGTTCGTCTTCAACCAGTGGACGCTGGGGGCAGACTGGGTGAAGGAGACGTTTGGCTTCACCGACGAGCAGCTCAACGATTTCTCGTTCGAGATGCTGCCGGCACTTGGTTTTTCGCGCAAGGACATCGAGGCCGCCAACATCCATGTCTGCGGGGCGATGACGCTGGAAGGCGCGCCGTTTCTGAAGGCCGAACACCTGCCGGTGTTCGACTGCGCCAGCCCGTGCGGCAAGATCGGTAAGCGTTCGCTGTCGATCAACAGCCACATCCAGATGATGGCGGCGGCCCAGCCCTTCATCTCCGGCGCCATTTCCAAGACCATCAACATGCCGAACGACGCGACGGTGGAAGACGCCAAGGGCGCCTACATGCTGTCGTGGAAGCTGGCGCTGAAGGCTAACGCGCTCTATCGCGACGGCTCTAAGCTCTCGCAGCCGCTCAACGCCTCGCTGCTTGCGGACGTCGAAGACGACGAGGACGAGGCGATCGAGCAGCTGATCGCGGCACCCGCCGCACAGCGCGCCGTGCAGGTGACCGAAAAAATCGTCGAGCGCGTCGTGGAACGCCTTTATCGCGATCGCGAGAAACTGCCGAACCGCCGCAAGGGCTATACGCAGAAGGCGGTCGTCGGCGGCCACAAGGTCTATCTCAGGACCGGCGAATTCGACGACGGTCGTCTCGGCGAGATATTCATCGACATGCACAAGGAGGGCGCAGCCTTCCGGGCAATGATGAACAACTTCGCCATCGCCATCTCGCTCGGCCTGCAGTATGGCGTTCCGCTCGAGGAATATGTCGAAGCCTTCACCTTCACCAAGTTCGAACCTGCCGGCATGGTGCAGGGCAACGACGCGATCAAGAACGCGACGTCGATCCTCGACTATGTGTTCCGCGAGCTTGCCGTGTCCTATCTTGCGCGCCACGATCTCGCCCATGTCGACCAGTCGGATTTCGACAAGACAGCACTCGGGCGCGGCATCACCGAAGGCAAGGCGACGCCGTTCTCGAAGGGACTGACCCGCGGCGTCTCACCGGTCAAGCTGGTGTCGGGCGCCGAGCCCAAGGGCTTTGGCGGTACAAGCCCGTCAACCGCCCCTGCCCGATCGGCTCCAACCGCCTTCTCTGGCTCCAACGTGCTGGCGCTGAAGCCGGCTAGCGACGAAGCCATTGCCTACAAGCGCGATTATGAAGAGCGGGCCAGGGAGCTGGTCGAGGACATCGTCTACGAGGAAGCCGAGGCTTCGGGGGAGCTGTTCACCGATGCCGCCGCGCAGGAGGCCGCCGAGGCGAAAGCGCTCGCCGCGACAAGGCGTCAGCAATCGCTGATGCAGGGCTACACCGGCAACGAATGCTCGGAATGCCACAATTTTACGATGGTGCGGAACGGGACGTGCGAGAAGTGCGACACCTGCGGAGCTACGAGCGGGTGCAGCTGAGGAGAATCTGCAGCGCTGGAACGCAACATCATCGGCCCCGGTCGTAAGATCGGGCCGAAATGTTTTTAAGGGCCGTGATCCGACGCAGCCTTCCCTTCTCCCCTTGTGGGAGAAGGTGGCCGAGCGAAGCTCGGTCGGATGAGGGGTGTTCCAGCTTGGCACGAACGGCGATCCTTCCAACACCCCTCAACCGTCTCGGCGCTGCGCGCCGATCCACCTTCTCCCACAAGGGGAGAAGGCAAGACTGTGCTACCGCCACGGTTGCAAACTCTCATCGCGGACATAAGCGATGATGGTGTCGCAGACGGCGTTCAAGTCCCGCAGCACGTCGTCGTTCCAGAAACGCAGCACGCGAAAGCCCCTCGCCTTCAATTCGGCGTCTCGTACCCGATCGTAGTTCGAGTCCGCATGCTGGCTGCCGTCGATCTCGACGATCAGCCTGGCCCCGGCGCAAACGAAATCGGCGATGAATTTGCCGACAGGAACCTGACGCCGGAATTTGATGCGATCGAGCCTGCGTCCGCGCAATTCGTGCCACAGGCGGTCTTCCGCCTCCGTTGGCTCGCGGCGCATCGAGCGAGCGAAATGACGTTTGGTCGGAGCGCCGGGCTGATGCGGCATCGGGCGAGATTACCCAGCCTTGGCGCTCCGTCCAGCACCATCGTCACGCAAATCGCTGACATTCGAGATTGGCTAAAGCGCGGAATGCCGCGCCTTCCCTTCTCCCCCTGTGGGAGAAGGTGGCCTCGCGAAGCGAGGTCGGATGAGGTGTGTTCCAGCTTGGCACCGACGGCCCTCCGTCCAACACCCCCTTTCCATCTCGGCGCTGCGCGCCGATCCACCTTCTCCCACAGGGGAGAAGGAAAGAATTGCCCTCAGTTTACGGCGCTGATGTTGCCCAAGCGGAGAAACAGCGTTTCGCCGGAAGAATCGTCGACGCCGTCATTGTCGGTGGCGACGAAGATGTCGCCGTTCTTGTCGATGGTGAAACCTTCGACCTTGTCGATGACATAGCCGTTGGTGGCTGATTTCAGGTCGCCGATGATGTCGCGCACCAGCGTCTTTTCGACCAACGGCAGTTCGCCGCCGAGCTTGGCAGGTTTGAAGGCATCGAGCGCCACCGAATAGACGCGCTTCACCTTGGCCAGGGCGCCGATCTGGTTGTCGCGTTCGAGGATATAGAGCTTGCCGTCATGCGCGGTGATCTCCGACAGCCCCATCCAGCCAGCCTCGGTCGCTTCGAGTGGATAGCGCACCGCCGACCATTCCTTGGCCTTCGGCTTGTAGGCCAAAAGCTTGACCTGGCCCTTCGCATCGTCGGCCCATTCACGCTGCATTGCCATCACCAGCGTCAGGTCGTCGCCCTCGCCGATGGTGGTGATGCCTTCGAGACCGAAGCGGGTCTGGTGGGCGAGCAGGTCCATCGGGAAGCCGATTTCCTGCTTGATCTCGCCCTTGTCGTCGACGCGCAGGATGGCGTGCGGGACGAGCTTTGCCGGATCGCCTTCATTGGCCAGCCAGAAGCCGCCTTCACCATCGGCGACGATGCCTTCGATGTCGAGCTTCTGCGCAGGATGGCCGCCACGCGTGACAATGGTCTTACCGGTAATCAGCGCCGGCGTCTGCGTGGCATCGATCTCGAAGATCGAGGGCGCGTTGGCGTAGAACGAGTCCGAGGCCGCGAAGAGCTTGCCTGCAGTGTCGCCGGCCGCGAGCGCCGAAAGCGCACCCCAGCCGAGCGGCGTGCCGTCTGCCGTGAGCTTTGCCGTGATCATCGGGTAAGTGGCGGGACCCTCGGAGCGCTCGTAGATCATCACGTGCGAGCGGGCGAGCCCGTCCTCGACCAGGTCGGCCTCGTTGGCGGTGACCAGGAGATTGCGCGAGGGGATCGCGACCAGGCCTTCCGGACCGATGCCGGACGGCAGGATCTGGACAAACTGAGGCTCAGCACCCGTGTCCTTGTAGACGCCGACAACGGAGCCACGCTCCGAAGCGACGAAAATCAGTCTGTCTTCGCCGAAGGCGCCGGTATCGAGACCTTCCGGCTCGATGCCCTTCTTGTTGCGGTCGTCGGGATAATGGCCGGCATTGGCGACCTCGTACTCGAAGGACGGACCGGATTCGTAGACAACCTCGCCCTTCTTGCTGAAGATCGTGAAGCCGCGCGAGCCGCCCTTGTAGTCGCCTTCGTTGGCGACGACGAGACGGTCATTGTCGAGCCATTTTACGGCGTCGGGTTCGCGCGCGACGTTTTCCATTTTGCCATCGAAGGAGAAGGCGCCGTTCTTCTTGGTGTCGATCTTATCCAGCGTGACGGAGCCTGCCGAGAAGTGCGTGACGATCGCGCCGGTTTCGGCGTTGACGATGGCGACGTGGTTGTTTTCCTGCAGGGTGACCGCTATCTCGCCGGCTTCGTTGAAGGCGACGAATTCCGGCTCCGGATCTTCCGCCGCAACTTCGGCGATGCCCGCCAGGTTCACACTCTTCATCGTCGCGCAATCAGGCTCGCCTTCGGCAAGCGTGAAGATCTTGAGGTCGCCCGCCGGCATCTGCGGAATTTCTCCGTCGTTCAGCTCCTCGTCGCGCTCGTTCTCGATGGCGATGGCCACGAACTTGCCATCCTTGCTGAACGCCAGCGAGTCCGGTTGACCGCCGAGGTCGCAGGTGCCTTCGATCGCCTTGGAGGCAAGGTCGATGACGGTGAGGTTGCCCGAAGGCTTGGCTTTGCTCTCCGACGTGTTGACGCCAGCCAGCACCTTGCCGCCAATGACCACGACAGAGGTCGGCTCGCCCTCGATCTTGACGATGCCGCCGGCCTTGGGCGCCTTGGGGTCAGTGATGTCGATGAAGCCGACGGCGCCGAGCGGGCTGTCGGAATAGACCAGCGTCATGCCGTCTTCGGTCGCCGTTATGATCTCGGACGAAGTCGGCGTGGTCTTCTCGACGTCCGCCGGGAGGTTTCCGGCGACGGCGAAGCTCGCGACCCGGTTGAACATCATGTCGGCATGGGCCGGCAGCGAAACGGAGGCAGCAAGCGCTGCCGTCAAGACGAAAAGCGCGGAATGGCGGGGCACGGGTGGCGTCTCCTGTTCGAATGGAAGCCACCTGCTTTGGGGGAACGACATTTCAAAGCGATGACGGATCCATGACAGTTCCGCGACAGGCGGTCAGGGTCCCTCGATATTCACCTCATGCTGGCCTGCAAATGGCGGCTTCCTGCGGCCGCGATCGGCACCCCGCAGGGCGAGCAGCAAGAAGGAACCCCTACTCCGCCTCGGCCACCATCTGCCGCCCACCAACCCAGTTCCGCCAGGCTCTCTCGTCGCCGTGGAAGACGTTGAGGTCGATGCGGCCTCTCACGCCGTGCGACAGGCCGGAGCCGGAATACTGCCAGAACACCCATTTGCGGCCGGGATAGACCTTTGACGGGTGCTGTGCCACCGCACGCAGCCAGAACGGATAATCCAAGAACGCGCCTCTGAGATTGTCGCGGTAGAAATCAGGCGCGGTGTAGATGATGGGCCGCTGGCCGTAGTGGCGCTCGAGCTTGTCCATGAACACCTGCATCTTCTCCAGCACCTTTTGCCGCGACGGCCGCCGCTTGCAGCTGGATTCGCCGTTCCACTCGACATCGATCACCGGCGGCAAGGCGCCCTCGACCCTCGGCACGTTGCGGATGAACCAGTCGGCCTGCTCGCCGGCGGTGCGGCACCAGTAGAAGAAATGATAGGCGCCGCGCTTGAGGCCGGCGGCGTCGGCGTTGCGCCAGTTCTTCATGAACATCGGATCAAGATGATCGCCGCCATCGGTCGCCTTGATGTAGGCGAAGTTCGCGCCCTGCCCGCGCAGCTTTGCCCAGTTCACGTTGCCCTGCCAGCGTGAAACGTCGACGCCGTGAACGGCGAGGTGTCTGGGCGAGGCCTTGCCGAAGTTGATCGGCTTGGCGTCACGAAAACGGTAGCGCTGGACCGGCTCGGCGAGGATCGGTGCTGCCCGTGCCAGCCGCTTCGGCGCCACCAGGGCAATCGGCTCGACGGGTGGTTCGATGCTGTCGGCAGGCTCTGGAGTGGCCATCGCCACAGTCTGCTCCGTCGCCTCTTCCTGCGCGAAGTCGGGTGCGGCATCGGCCGCACCGACCGACGCCACCGGCGCGGGCGGCCGCACAACGGAGCTGGTCGTCTCGCTGGACGGCACTTGCAGCGCGTCGACGCCGGACGTGGATGTGCAGCCGGCAAGGCAAAGTGACGCGATCGAGAAGATGACGACGCCTGATAACCGCATCTGGACCTGTACGCAGAACACAACAGACCGAGGGCAAGACAACGCCGCCGGACAACCGATCCAGATTACTAACGAGAAATTGCCAACAAAGTTTGAATCAAATTGTTAGGACGAGAGCTAGGCAATACATGGCGCCCGCTTTATCACCGTAGCGGTGAGAGCTTGGAAACGACGGCAGGACGGAGACGGCGCGAACGATCGCCGACGCCTGCAGGCCCGCTGCCTAGCCGCACAGCCACAGCTTGTGGCAGCTCTCGGCTACCATGTGAGCGGGCGGTATGAAGCGGTCGGTGACGGGGCAATCGTTGACGACCGGTGCGTCATCCCGGCGAACCTTTTCTTCAAGTAGCGAGCGAAGCTCGGCCGGCTGTACGCGGTCACGCTCCATCACGAGCTTGACCATAGGATCGCTCAAAAGCTCATCCAGGGTGTTGATTCTGTCTTCCATCCGTCGCCTCCTCGACTGCCGACCCGCACGTAATAGATAGGCGGCAATGATGGCTCGCCAATGACGCTTTGCCGGCTATCTCGTGTCCCGGATGAAAAAATTGGGCACGCTTTACGCTTCAGTTCGCCTGCGCTTCAGTTCGGGGGTGGCGCGCCTTCATATTGCGGCAGTCCGTCGTCGAGTGGCACCCAGGGCTGCTTCGAGGCGGTCCACATATGCATCTGCGGCCTAAATATCGAAGGGTCGTCGAGCGAGCCTGAGGTCACGCCGATGATGCCGGCGGAGTCGCGCCGGGAAAACATCGTCGTGCCGCAGCGGGGACAAAAGCCGCGCTTGAGATCGGGCGAGGAATTCACCGTCGCCACCGGCCCGTCGATGGTCACGTCGTCGATGCGGAACAGCACGCGTGCGGTTGAAGGCCGCGCCCAGCGCCTTCTGGCAGAGCCGGCAATGGCAGACCCGCTCGTTGATCGGCGTGGCATCGGTGCGGTAACGCACCGCGCCGCACAGGCAGCCACCCTGATATCTCGCCATTACCTGCGCCCTCTTTCTGAAGATTGTCTGCAAGGTAGCTGCCGGCACAGCAGCGTCAATTGAAAAGCCTTGATAGGGCCATCTATGGCTGTGATGCGGGAGATGCCGTTGGCCCCACGACGTGTGTCGGGATTGCCAAGGCTTATAGCCGGCTTCAAAGGGATAAGCCTGTCCGGCCATCTCGCGGAGAAGGGCCGGACAGGTGGTTATTCCGTCTCGCTGATGACCTCGTCCCAGGTCTTGACCTTGGTCTCGCCATTGAGGAAGGGCAGAGTGACTGCTGTCAGTTCCGGCGCGAAGAACACGTCGTAATGGGTGCGGTTCGGCAGGATGGCCAGCCGGTTCTGCGCCAGGTTCTCGCGCATCCAGCCGGCGTCCTTCAGTCCGCCGCCGAGCATCTGATAGAATTTGATCTCATGCTCGGGCCGGTACATGTCGCTGTCGCCAAAAACCAGCATGACCGGCATCTTCAGCTTGGGTACGTCGGCGGAGTAGTCGTAGTCCTTGCGCATATGGGCGCCCAGTTGATCGAGCAGCTTCGGAAAGTCCTGCGGATGCGGCGCGACCGCCACGTAGGACTTGTACATCGGCGTGTCTTTCATCATGTCGGCCATCGCCGCGCCGACCTGCGCCTGCTGCGTGCGCATGTCGGCATAGAAGCCGTCCGCGGCATAGCCCGCCGACACCAGGACCAGCCGGCGCACTGCCTCGGGATGCTGGACGGCCATACGGAAGGCGACACCGCCGCCCAGTGAGTAACCCATGACATCGACCTTCTCGTAGCCGAGCGCCTTGACGATCGCCGCCATGTCGTCACCCATCGCCTCCAGGCTGAGCGGCCGGTCGCCGAGCGCGGTGCGGCCGTGACCGTGCAGGTCGACGCCGATGACGGTGCGGTTTTCGGCAAGCTTCGGCAGAATCGGCGCAAACATGTCGGTGGTGCCGAGCCCACCATGCAGGAGAAGCAGCGGCTCGCCCTGGCCATAGACGGCGTAATAGTAATTCAGGCCGTTGATCGGCAGCAGGCCGGATTTCGCCGGCTTCGGCATTGCTTTCAGTTCGGAGGTCATGGCGGGCTTTGCCTCCTCGGCCTTGGTGGCGCCCGGCGCAGCGAAGAGCGCTGCAGCCGAGGCGAAAATGGCGAAAAACATCGCTCTGGAC
>NZ_RZSU01000062.1:0-39900 GCF_003997585.1 Mesorhizobium sp. M5C.F.Cr.IN.023.01.1.1
GTGGAAGACTATCGCAACTTCAAAAGTTTGAAAGGACGAGCATTGCGCCGACTGGAGCCGCGGATGCCAACAGGGCTGCTTCGATCTGGTATCCGGGACTCTCCCGCTTGTGTGCGCCAGTCGGGCGCTTTAGAGCAGGGAAATAATTTGCTGAGTACCGGAATAACAAGATGCGACTGGGCGGACGGCTGGCAGCGGCCATCGAAGTGCTGGAGGATATCGGCCGGCGGCACCGGCCGGTGGCCGATGCGCTGAAGGATTGGGGCCTGTCGCACCGCTTCGCCGGCGGCGGCGATCGCGCCGCGATCGGCAACATCGTCTATGACGCGCTGCGCCGGAAGCGCTCGGCCGGCTTTTTGCTGGGCGAAGATACGCCGCGCGCCATCGGTTTTGGCGCGCTGCTGCTTGAATGGAACCAGACGGCGCAGTCGCTGAACGAAGCGCTCGACGGCGACAAGTTTGCGCCGCCGCTATTGAACGATGGTGAACTGAGGGCCGTCACCGATCGTCGGCTCGACGCTGCGCCGTCGGCGGTACGGGCTGATATTCCGGATTGGTGCGAACCGCTTTTCGAGCAGGCCTTCGGCGCCAGCTGGGTCGACGAAGGTGCGGCGTTAGCGACCCGCCCACCGCTGGACCTCAGGGTCAACACGCTGCGGGCCGACCGCGGCAAGGTGCTCGCCGAGCTTGCCGAGACCGGCGCCAGGGCTGCACGGATCGCACCGCACGGCATCCGCATCCCGCCGATCGCGGGCGACGGCAGGCACCCGAACGTGCAAGCGGAACCCGCCTTCCAGAAAGGCTGGTTCGAAGTTCAGGACGAAGGCTCGCAGATCGCCGCCACGCTGACTGGCGCGGAGGCGGGGATGCAGGTCCTCGACTTTTGCGCCGGAGCCGGCGGCAAGACGCTGGCACTGTCGGCGGCGATGGATAATCGCGGCCAGGTGTTTGCCCATGATGCCGAAAAGGCGCGGTTGGCGCCGATCTTCGACCGCATCCGGCGCTCGGAAAACCGCAACGTGCAAATCGTCACCAAGTCGGCCGAGCTCAGTACCCTTTCGGGCCACATGGATCTCGTCCTGGTCGACGCGCCCTGCACCGGCAGCGGCACATGGCGGCGCCGGCCCGATGCCAAATGGCGGCTGACGCAGAAGCAGCTCGATGCACGCAAGGGCGAGCAATCGGCGATCCTCGATGCGGCCAAAGCCTTCGTCAAACCGGGCGGGCTGCTGGTCTACATCACCTGCTCGGTGTTCGACGAGGAGAATGGCAAGCAGGTCGCTGCTTTCCGGGACCGTAACGGCGGCTTTGTCCCGGTCGATCACCGCCAGCTCTGGGACAGCCACTTTCCGGGCCACGAGACGGCTGCGCGTATCGGCGCCGCAGGCGGCATTTCGCTGTCGCCGGCGCTGAGCGGTACCGATGGGTTTTATGTCTGTGCGCTGCGCAAGGACGGCTGAACCATGCCGGCGGACCTGATTGCTGCAGTGCAGCAATAGCGATTGCCTGTCGCTCCTGCCTCTGCAATAAGCTTTTCTGACAGGAGCGTGACAAGCCCATGGCAGCAAAGATCGTACCAGCCCCCGACTACGAGGATCGCGTCAGGACGTCCTTCGCGCGCCAGAACGCCATGACAACCATCGGCGCCGAGCTGACGCTGGTGACGCCCGGCATCATCGAGATCGAGATGCCCTATTCGACGGCGCTGACCCAGCAGCATGGCTTCCTTCATGCCGGGGTCATTTCGACGGCGCTCGACTCGGCCTGCGGCTATGCGGCTTTCTCGCTGATGCCCGAGAATTCGGGCGTGCTCACTATTGAGTTCAAGGTCAATCTGCTGGCGCCGGGCCGGGGCGAACGCTTCCTGTTCCGCGGCTCGGTGACGAAGCCCGGCCGCACCATCATCGTCGCAGACGGCCAGGCCTATGCCTTCGCCGTCGACGGCGAGGCCAAGCTGATCGCCACCATGACCGGAACGATGATGACCGTGGTGGGTCGCGATGGCATTGAAGGCTGATCCGATGCGCAAGGCCGTCAGAATTGCGGGTAGGGACGTGCTCTTCGCGATGGCGGCGCAGGCCGAATACGGTCCGCATCTGCAGCGGCTGTTCACGCCTGTCATGACCGGCGTTGGACCGGTCGAGGCGGGCGTCAGGCTGGGCGCGGAACTGTCATGGCTGAAGTCTGAAAAGGCGCTGCCGGACCTCGTCGTGTCGCTCGGTTCGGCGGGCAGCCGGACACTGGAACAGACGGAAATCTACCAGGCCGTTTCGGTCGCCTACCGCGACATCGACGCCTCGCCATTGGGTTTCGAGAAGGGTGCGACGCCGTTTCTCGACCTGCCGGTGACCGTGCCGCTGCCGTTCAGGATTCCTGATATAAGGGAGGCGACGCTGTCGACCGGCGCAGCCATCATTTCCGGCAGCGCTTATGATGCGATTGCGGAGAATATGGTCGACATGGAGACCTTCGCCTGCCTGCGAGCCTGCCAATTGTTCGGCGTGCCGCTCGTCGGCCTGCGCGGCATTTCCGACGGGGCTGCCGATCTCAGACATGTCGGCGACTGGAAGGAGTATCTCCACATCATCGACGAGAAGCTGGCGGATGCCGTCATGCGGCTAGAACAGGCGATCGGGTCCGGCGCGCTGCAATTTGGATCACCGCATGAAGACGCGGAATCGGATTGAGGGAGTCACCTCGCAACCCATTGCGCCGACTCGTTTCTTTCTCTAAACGCTCGCCATGAAGATAGCCAATCATCCCGACACCGTCCTGATTGTCGATTTCGGCAGCCAGTTCACGCAGCTCATCGCCAGGCGCATCCGCGAGGCCGGCGTCTTTTCCGAGATCGTGCCGTTCCAGTCGGCCGAAGCGGCGTTCAAGCGCATCAGTCCGAAGGCGGTGATCCTGTCCGGCGGCCCGGCCTCGACCGGCGATATCGGCAGCCCGCGCGCGCCGCAGATCGTCTTCGACGCCGGCGTGCCGGTGCTCGGCATCTGCTATGGCCAGATGGCCATGTGCGTGCAGATGGGCGGCGTCGCCGAAAGCTCCGACCACCGCGAATTCGGCCGTGCCTTCGTCGAGATCCAGAAGGACAGCCCGCTGTTCGAGGGCCTGTGGGCGCCCGGCCAGCGCCACCAAGTGTGGATGAGCCATGGCGATCGCGTCATCTCCCTGCCCAAGGGATTTGAGGTGTTCGGAAAATCGGAAGGCTCGCCCTTCGCCATTTTCGGCAATGTCGAGCGCAAGATGTACGGCATCATGTTCCACCCCGAAGTGGTGCACACGCCGGACGGCGCCCGGCTGCTGCAAAACTTTGTCCACAAGATCGCCGGCATCGAGGGCGACTGGACGATGCGCGCCTACCGCGAGCACGCGGTTGAGACGATCCGCAAGCAGGTCGGCAAGGGCAGGGTCATCTGTGCGCTTTCGGGCGGCGTCGATTCCTCGGTCGCCGCGCTGCTGATCCATGAGGCGGTCGGCGACCAGCTCACCTGCATCCTTGTCGACCACGGGCTGATGCGCAAGGACGAGGCATCAGGCGTGGTGGAGATGTTTCGCCAGCACTACAATCTGCCGCTCATCCTGGTCGACGCCTCGGACCGTTTTATCGGCGCGCTCGAGGGCGAGTCGGACCCGGAAAAGAAGCGCAAGACCATCGGCCGGCTGTTCATCGAGGTGTTCGAGGAAGAGGCCGAGAAACTTGGCGGCGCCGATTTCCTGGCGCAGGGCACGCTCTATCCCGACGTCATCGAAAGCGTTTCCTTCACCGGCGGCCCGTCGGTGACGATCAAGTCGCACCACAATGTCGGCGGCCTGCCCGAGCGCATGAATATGCAACTGGTCGAGCCGCTGCGCGAACTGTTCAAGGACGAGGTGAGGGCGCTCGGCAAGGAACTCGGCCTGCCCGACAGCTTCATCGGCCGGCATCCGTTTCCCGGCCCTGGTCTTGCCATCCGCTGCCCGGGCGGCATCAGCCGCGAAAAGCTGGAGATCCTGCGCGAGGCCGACGCCATCTATCTCGACGAGATCCGCAAGGCCGGCCTCTACGACGCCATCTGGCAGGCCTTCGCCGTGCTGCTGCCGGTGCAGACCGTTGGTGTGATGGGCGATGGCCGCACCTATGAATTCGTCTGCGCGCTACGCGCCGTCACCTCGGTCGACGGCATGACGGCGGATTTCTACCACTACGACATGGCGTTCCTCGGTGCCGCCGCCACCCGCATCATCAACGAAGTGCGCGGCATCAACCGCGTCGTCTACGACGTGACGAGCAAGCCGCCCGGCACAATCGAGTGGGAATAAAGGTGCATCATTAGCTAGCTTTCGGTAAGTATCGATCAGAGTTGTATAAGCCTCTGAAATAAGTGTGTTTTCCTTACTGCATCTATCGCCATCTATCGCCTGGAAGCGGAATCATTTGGCGGTAAATTTGACGGCATGCGTTTCAGCGTTCTCTTTCCTGCCATGCAATACCGTCGTCCCGCCGATTGCAAGCGCACTCACTTCTTGCCCATCAAAGCATTGAAATACAATGATCGTTCCTAACAGTTGACGGTAAAATTAATGACGGTAAAATTGGCGGCCGAGAAACCCGAGTTGTGATCCGATCCTCTGTCATTATGTTAACAGATATTGCCCTTAAGCGGCTGAAACCGAAAGACAAAATGTACAAAGTTGCCGACCGTGACGGTATGTACGCTGCGGTGTCTCCGACTGGGCAGATTGCGTTTCGGTACGACTACCGGACCAATGGTCGGAGAGAGACTGTGACGCTGGGCCGATATGGGAACGGAGGTCTCACGCTGGCAGAGGCACGCGACCGCTGCCTTGCCGCGCGAAAAATGGTGGCAGCCGGAAAGTCGCCGGCGCAAGAAAAGCAGCGCGAGAAGCGTCGCCTGTCAGGCACGGCGAGCTTCGGGGATCAAGGCAAGCGCTGGTTAAAGGAAGCGAAGATGGCGGATAGCACCCGCTCGATGCGCAAGGCTATTTTCGATCGCGACATTTTGCCGATTTGGGAAAAAAGACTCCTAACCGAAATAACACCTGACGACTTGCGGGCGCTCTGCGCAAAGGTGAGGGATCGTGGTGCGCCGGCAACCGCCGTCCATATCCGCGATGTCGTGAAGCAGATCTATAGCTACGCCATTCTGCACGGCGAGAAGATCGCCAACCCTGCGGACGAGGTGGGACCAGCCTCAATTGCCACGTTCGAGGCGAAAGACCGCGCTCTGTCGCCTGCAGAAATCCGGATAATGCTGAAAGAGTTGGAAAACGTGCCGACGCTGCCGACGATTCGGGTCGGCCTAAAGTTCATCCTGCTCACGATGGTCCGAAAGAGTGAACTACTCGAGGCGACTTGGGACGAGGTCGATTTCGAGAACGCCGTCTGGAGCATCCCAAAAGAGCGAATGAAGCGGAAGAAGCCGCATAACGTCTACCTGTCACAGCAATCCCTCGATATCATGATCGCGCTCAAGACTTGTGCGGCGAACTCCCGATATGTGCTGCCGTCCCGCTACGATGCCGATGAGCCCATGTCGCGCGCGACGTTCAATCGGGTAACCGCGGCGATTGTCGAGCGGGCAAAGCAGCAAGACTTTCCGCTCGCGCCTTTCACAGTGCACGACCTTCGGCGCACCGGCTCAACACTCCTGAACGAGATCGGATTTAATCGCGACTGGATTGAGAAATGCCTTGCCCACGACGACAGGCGGTCCTCTCGAGGTGTCTACAACAGAGCTGAATATGAGCCGCAGCGTCGTCATATGCTGCAGGAATGGGCGGACATGGTCGATGCGTGGGCGGCAGGCAAAAAGCACACGCCCAGACTCCAGCCGCCTGCAGAGGCAGCGGTTATCCTTGATCCGATTTGACGGGTCTTGCCTTTCGTAGTCTTACGTCAGGCGCAGGCTTGGTCTTGATTTTTCCGACAGATGACGCATTCCGCCGCTCCTCGATCCACGCTTCGACTTCTGCCAAGTCCCAAACAACACAGCGGGCGGTGAGATTGAAGCGTCGTGGGAACTCGCCACGCTGTTCCATCTCATAGACGGTCGTATCAGACAGGGGAACGATTTCTCGCAGCTGCGACCGGCGAACAGTTCGCACTACTCGACGCGACGCGATGTGTGGTAGAACCAGAAGTGGATCCGGCTGCCCAATTTCGATGCCCTTGAATTTATCGACCTCGGAAGACTGCTGCCGTTTGACCATTTGCGTGACCGGGATGGATTGCCTTACTGGCCAACAATCGCGCAACTTTTCGAGGTTTCGTACAGCCCTCAATTGCGACCACGTATCCTCGCCTACTGACGTGAAGACTCAAGGGCATTTCACTGCGGATTATGTCAGGACCGCACCACCAATGGGATCCATCGAGCAGGCGCTGCATAAGGTCCGACAGGCGATCCTTGCTGCAGGCTTCTCGATGCTCGAATATCTCAAGCTGCGCGCTGACAATGACCTTGCGCCAATTGACGCGTTAATCGGCCGGCGCGGCTAGATCGCGGCGGAGGCGAAGCGCCGCGAGATCACGCTCACAGCCGAGGACGCGAAGCGCCGCCGGCTTCGCAGTTACGCCGTCGCCGATCTCACCAATCATGAGAGATTGCCGACATGGACAGCGAGACTTGGTCTTTGGTTAAACGGCAGCAGGCTCGGCGGTCGCAACGGCTACCTTGTCAAATACTGTGATGAGAAACGTTGCATCGCCAACATCTTCATCGAAGATGTGCTCGCATATTTCGAATTCCTGCGTGCCTTAGCGTGGCTGATCACGGAGGACGGCAGAACAGCCGATGCCGACCGACAAAAGGTGAAAGGCAATGAAGGCGAGCATAGTTCCTGCTCCGCTTGGTTGTTTGCGGAACCGGACCGAGTGTTGGAAAATGAAAGTTGGGGACAGTGCTCTCCGGCAGTTGATTGCAGACGCATCACAATGCGTATTACTCCGACTCAACCGCGCGGGGAAAACCAATGGCGAAGAAACCCAATGAGACTACGAGCAAGAAAGTTGCTTCGACGGCATCCAAGTTGCTTCGTTCTAACAGCTCCTCAAAGGCAGTCAAATCGGTCGCGGGATCCGCTCTTACGCAAAGGGTGAAAAAAAAGAAATAGCGCCGGTTTGACAGACATGAAGCAGTTTTGGCCTCATTCAGAAGAGCGCCAAGGAGTTTGGTTTCCGGCGAACTGGTTGTGTCCGAAAAGGTGGACTGCACGTTGGCGTCGACGCCATCCACAAACTGGAGAGCGCAGAGATTGGCGTTTTGGTTTGCCTTGATCCACCAACGGCACCGATGCTGAGAGAGGCTGCATCCGAGGGTGAGGTCGGCCCGCGCTCAAAGCAAGTTCCTAAAGTCCAGATTTAGAAGACGCCCGTCGAACGCCTGGGGGATGATAGATCTTCCGGAAGTAGGAAGACAGCCGGCTGTTTCGCCACAAAAGCTTGGCCGCAAGCGGGTTGAGGGTCAAACGGAAATGATGTTTCCAATGTCTTCAAACAGCAGAATGTCGAAGGGCCAAAACGCAAGGGAAATGGGCCCATCCGGACGGTCGACATCGAAGTGACCCGCGGACCATAGCCGAAAACAAAATAGCCTTTAAGGGCCCGCTCGACTGAATCCAGGAGCGGGCTTTTCTAATTCAGGGCGGGGTTCGAACCCACGAGACCGATGAAGGTCCACCTCCTTATCAGGGATGCGCAATCGACCGCTCTGCCACCTATCCACAACGTTGGTTCGATTGATCGATCTTCAAGCCCCGAGACATTCTCGGTGCGAATACGGCGGACTTTTGCCGCAAGCACGGCATTTCGGCAGCGACCTTCTATAAGTTCAAGGCGAAGTTTGGCGGGATGGAATTGTCCGACGCCCGTCCCCTGACGGCGCTGGAGGACGAGAACGCGCGGCTCAAGAAGCTGCCGGCGGAGCGGATGCTCGACAATGGATCTTGAAGGATGCTGCCGCAAAAATGTATGGTCCGCCCCGTCCGGGCAAGGTGTCGCGAGATCGCGAATGACCTATGGAAGGGCCGATACCCTCGAAGAGCGGCTTGGGTTGAAGCCGCTGGTTGGCCAGCGCATTGCGCCGATCATCATCTTCGCCGCCAGCATCGAACATCACCTGGAGCGGCGTTGTGGAAGCTCAAGGGCGTCAATCCAAAGGGCATTCGACCCGAGACCGACGCGAAGATGATCTCTGATTTGATCGGGATGCTTGAAACATTCGCGTCAACCGCTGCCAGCGGGAGACGAGCGCACCCTTCTTCAGACATGGTCCAATGCGGCCAGTCTTGCATTTGCGATCAGGAATGACATCGCTCATGGCGTGCCACCAACTTGGGCGAGAACGCGCAAGAGACCGTCCAGCGACTATTGGGCCGACGATCACTCTCTCGATCTCGTTCGTCACGCCTTCGCGGTTCTACTGCGCGTCACTGTTGGCGTTTCGACAGAGAAGATGCCGTTGATCGAGCTTGCGAACCCATCTTTGCTACGTGCCCTCCGCCGCGAATTATTCTGAGCGAGATGGCCTGCAAAGACTATAATCCGACCTTCAGAAATACTAAATCGGCAGCGATGGCTTCCTATTTCCCCGCGAGCGCTACACTGGTCACTTCAAGAATGGCGGCACCGTACCGCGGGCGCGCAGGCCAGGATGTCCAGTTCGACGTCACGGAAGGCCAATCGAAGACACGATCGAGGCATTCAACAATCTTGGATTTAACGATCGCACGATCACGATCAATCGTACGGCTACTCGGGCTATATCGCTCGAACTTGGACCGATTGCCCTTGGCCGCTTCCAGGTCGCATTGGTTTCGAGGTTGTGCCGGCATTCAACGAAGCTTTCTACGGCGCGCTCCACGTCGATCATATCGATCACAGCTGGAATGAGAATGACGGCCTCGCTTTTCGCATTCAAAATACACTTGGCCTTGCCGGCTTAGTGGTCGGCGGCAAAGTAGAGTTCTGCAAGATAAGCGGCACCATTCCAATCGGCGGCGCGCTGGTTACCTTGGGCGCGAAGTCGGCGACGGGGTCGACATCGCTTGATACGCCCAATGGCGACAGCACAACCTACCATGTGCGGCTCACGCAGCCGATCTACATGCTCGCCCATGTCGTCACGCCGGTGTTTTCAGGTACGGTCCCCCTGTGGTTCAAGTTGGAACTGACCAAGGGCAAGATCCCTACAACGCTGGGACAGAAGGGGTCGATCCAGATCACACCGACAGGACAGCGCCGTGACTACGTCCTTGTCGTTAGGCTCGATCAGGCCGCCTTTCTCCCGCAAGGGCTGACCGCGTCGGGCAAAGTCGACGTTAATTGGCAGGCACCGACCACGCTGCCGCCGACCGCGGCCGGCATCACGATGCCGCACCAGTAGCGAATTTCTCGCTGTAGCCGGGTTTGAGCGCAGCAAGCGATCTATTCGTCGCACTGCAATCGGCCTATGGCGAACTGAGTGCGAGGCCCTTTTGGAGGGCTTTTCCGTGTTGGCCGAAACGGTAGCTTTGGGTCAGGTCACGACTATGCCTAGCGGGGTGCCTCAACGTTCGTTTCCGACTATTTGTGCCTTAAAACTGCCAACCTGCAACGGCCCAACGCCGCCTGGCAGCTTTTGCGCCTCGTGTCGGCCATAGAGGCGAACTTTACCTCTGCCCGGAAGCAGACATTTCGGTTGACAACGCGCGCCGTCGCGGTCGCGCCATGAACAGGCATGGAATGTGGGTTCAACTGAAATGGATAGCTGGAGACTAGTATTGGCAAAAGTGCTTGCATCGCGGTGCGAACTGACGCTCTCTATTAGCTTAAGGTAAGATCAATTAGCTAAACCTAGTGCCATGGGCGATACTGACATCAACGCCGCTTTCGCGGGGGTGGACATAGCGCGATTTGCCCCGAGGGGGCATGAGCGTTTTGATGGTCCTATTCGAACGTTCTCAGACGCAGATGGGACAACTCTCTCAGCAATATCGGATCGAACGTTTCTTAGGTGGATAATCAGAGAACTCGGCGATCTGAGGGGGAAGCGCATATACGAAATTGGAACAGGAACTGGTTATCTGGTGTCAGTACTCTCCTTGCTAGCCGGCAGGGAAGGAGACGTCCCACTGATATTTGGTTGCGAGATTATTCCCGACCTCTTCGATCAATCACAGCGCGCCCTCATCGGCACTTCTGGTGTGCGCGTGCAATTAGGTGATTGGGTCGATCGACTACCCGAGCTGGGTCTCTTCGACGTCATAATAGCCACTTCTGCGTTTCGTGGCATCCCGCGACTGCTTCGCGAGGCGTTGCGGGTGCCGGGAGGCATGCTCGCTATGCCTGTAGCGATTCCGGGTGGCGGGGACTGCTTTACGATCTTCCTAGCAACCGAGAAAGGACTACTCACGGTCGGCGCTAGGATGTCCGTGTCCGTCCCTACAACCGGTTCCATTGCAGATGAGGACACATGGTACATCCCGCTTGAAAAGCTTATTGATCCGCGACCGAAGTCCTTCTTGCATATTGAAAAGGGCCGAGGCTTTGGTCACCCTGTTTTGGATTCTTTGGCATTCCGGAGCTACCTTTTTGGCGCTGAACCGAATTTCCGCGCTGTGAACCTAGGCGTCGAGCGTACATTCGACCTCACACACTACTCTTTCGGTCTCATCGATAGCGAGCGCCGCTCGGGCGCGCTTTATCACGGCCGCGACATAGTCGTGTTCGGTGATCTGGGCCTCGAATTTGCCGGCACCTTGGCAGCCCATCGGGAACGATGGCAAGCAAATGGGCAGTCGGATCTTAGCCGAGTGCACTATCATATCCCTTGGACCGCGTTCGATGCTGACCAGTTGCCAAGCGGATATGTTGCTGCCCTTGGAGGCTGAGGATGTTGCAGACGGCTCCTCCAGACTTGTCATACGTTTGTCCCGATGTGAGATTTCGGGAAATAGGTTGCATCCCCATCATCGGAATGAAGTGCGCAGCAGAGCTGATGGAAACTCCCTGGGTGTCGCGAGACGTTTCCGCTCTGGATGAACTTGCTGCCCTCCTCACACCCCAGCGTATCGCGGCACGGCATGGGACGCGCTTGGTCACGCTCGAGCATAAGGAACGATGGCGGAACCTCCGGGCGCAACAGAGATTGGGCGATTATCTCGCTGGTCTCGACACAACTGAATTTTATCTCAGGCAGAGTGACGCGTCCTTCGTCGACATCGCGCATCGATTGCCTGTTTCACCTCGATCACGCGAGCCGGCATACTTCGACAACATATGGATCGGTCCGCCAGGAACGGTGCAAACCTTTCATCAAGATAACCACAACGACTACGTCACGAACCATAATTACTTCATTCAGTTGTTTGGGTGGAAATATGTTGCAGTCTGCCACCCACGGGATACCTTCGCGCTCACGGACGGCGCCACAGTGCGAGGGCACCATTGCGATGCCTCGCCGACGGACCCCAATGTCTGGCAACGCGTGCCGTCGTTACGTCATGCAATCGTCGGTCCATGCGACCTCCTGCATATCCCTCCCAGTTACTGGCATTACGTCCAATCCCTCTCAGTTAGCATTTCGGTGTCGCGTTGGTGGTTCGATAACCACTTGGCAGAGATCATTTACAGCGTTGGGCAAGAGCGTTGGGAGCGTCCTGCAATCGTTGTGGCGGATACTAGGACATTCTTGGCTGACCTTGAAGAGTTTGGCGGCGCTTCTGCTTTGAAGCGTGTCCTTTTGCAATTGTCTCCCATCGCAAGATTTGCAATTATAACGGCGTTCAGTGAATTCTATGGCAAAGGAGTTTTCGACTATGTCTGAAGCACCGCTTTCCTTCGAACTGAGTGAAGATCAAGCTAAGGCCCTCAGGTCCCTCGCTGGAGGTAAAGGCATACGCATTTCCGGTTATGTCGATGGGACAACCCTGAAGGTCGACAACATTGCCATCAACGCAGGGATAATCGGTATCAGCAGTTCACCCTTCAAGGACGGCATGGCCCCTTTTATCGCTTGCAATGGCCCGCTCGAAGTTGAAAAATGACAATGGACTACGTCGCGCGTTTTGTTGAAACTGCCCTTGACGAACAAGGCGACATAGCAACGCGCGACTACCTTCGGCTGTTTGGCGGCGCTGTTGCACGTCACGTGCCGCCATACTTCCTCGCCGACTACGGCAACAGTTTTAGGTCGCATATTGAGAACCCGGTATGGGTGCTGCAGTCGCTTGTCTCGAATGCGATCAAAGAGGGCGAGGGTTCCCGCGACTTAGCGAAGATTGCCAACGCTTGCACAAGTGCCGGGCTTGTTGACGATCTGAGCCAGCATGTCGAGGATGAGGCAGGTCATTGCCGAATGTACCTTCGTCTCGCCGATCTGGTATTTCCAGACGCATTGCCAGATAATGTGCGCGGGGCCGTTGAGACCCAGTTTCCCCCCATGCAGCACAGCCAGGTCGAGGCCGCTAGCCTCGAAACCTGGAGGGTGCTCGACTATTTGATTCAGGTGAACCTCGGTGAGGTGAGGACCCGCATTCACCAGAAGTTGTTGGAGCCCGTGCTCGAGGCATATTGCCCGCACCGTAACCTAGACATGCTGGGTCGAACGCTATGCAAGTTAAGTGGCGACGAGTGTAGCCACATCCGCTACACTGCAAGACGCATCGGAGAACTGTCCAAAGAATTTGCCTCGACTCGGGTTGAAGAACTCTTTTGGCAGAGATTGCTACAGTTCACCGCATACACAGAGCGCGAATTGGGTAGCCAGAGGGCTGGAGGGTTTGCGACGTCCCTAGTTAGGGATCGGTGATTGCTCCGTGGGGATCGTGTTGGCAGGCACGCTCTTATTCAGGTCGCCTTCGCCGTTGACCCGCGCCGTTAGATCTGTCGACCTCCTGGATGAAAATTCGCTTGCGAACCGCGGGGAGTCAACCGGACAGTTCTCAGGACGGCTGTTGGCGCCAAGCGGTCCGCGCTATGCTGGACGTGTTAGTCCGTTTCTAGACCGGCCAACCCGAAAACAAATAGTCCGCTTGCGGCCCAGAAGCCGACGCATCTGGCCGCCGACAGCGCCTACGGATCGGCAGCGAACCTCGCCTGGTTGGTCAAGGAACGGGAGATCGCGCAGCATATCCCCGTGTTCGATAAAACCGCACGGATGGCACTTTCTCGCGCGCCGACTTCATGTTCAGCGGAACTACTGGTTCGCCCTGAGCGAGGATCGACCGCTATTCTTTTTCGCCGGCCTTCGGACGCCTTGGCATGGTATCGGAAGGTTACTCGGGTCTAGCCGGCGCGGCCGTCTTGTCCCGTTCCTGCCCGCTCCTTCGCTGCGCTCCCGTGTTGGGGACAAGCCAGCCCTGCACGCCGTCTCCTTTGGAGCCGTCCTCCCGGGACAGCGCGTCGGCCGCATCCAAGTCTGACGCTTCGTGAAACGAACGCCACCCTGCGACGGCGTTCGTCACGTCTCTTCGATTGAGTGCCAGGAAGGGCGGGCCTGAGACGTACATTCCCGCTGGAAGCTCTGTGTGATAGCAACGGCTTGGCGCGGGTGTTTGAGCGCCCCCACGGCAGTGCCGGAATGGCGGATCGCTCAATTGCATGGCGGAGAACAAGAACCAGCACTTTGTTCCCCGGGTACATCTATCGCCCTTCAGCGTGTGTGCCGAAGGCAAAGCCATTCACCTGTTTAACCTTGATCGCAACCAATCATTCTTCGATGCCCCGGTGAAGAATCAGTGTTCCAGGGATTACTTCTACGGGCAGGACCCAAGGCTCGAAACCGCAATCCAGACCGTCGAGGGACACTATGGCGACTGCGTTTCGTCGTTGCTCAAGCCACGTGCGGTCATCAAGGATCTTCATGCCACAATCCTCAGGCGTTTCGCCTACCTGCAGCATGTCCGCACAGAAGCCGCCGCGCGTCGATCCGCGGAGTTTGCTTTCGCTGCCACGTCAGTCAAAGGTGCGGACTTCGAACAACCGTCTTTCAAGGAGGCCGTCAAAAGTGCGGTGATCTCGGCGATGCATCACTACGCCAAAACGATGAGCGTCGTAGACGATCTAAAGGTGCGGGTTGTTCGCAACCTTACCTCGGTGCCGTTTCTCACATCAGATGACCCTGCTGCTCTCGCCAACCGCTGGCATCAACAGCACAGGCATGCGCAGCACAGATCTTTTGGAATCTCCAGCGCAGGTGCGCTTCTCTTCCTGCCGCTTTCGCCAACGCTGTTGGCTGTTCTCCTGGATGGCGACGTCTATCAAGCCGAGCACGTCGGTGGCTGGATCGATGTGTCAAATACGGCGGACATTCTTGCGTGCAACCACCAGCAGGTACTGAACTGCGCGGCAAATCTGTACTTTGGCGAGCGTAGCTCTGGGGATGATGTGCAAGCTATAGCGATCTCAGTTGCGCATCTGCGACCCCCGAGTCGGTTTGACGTGGTTATGGCGGTAGCCGACGGCAGAACCGAAACTCATACTCACTACGCAGTCGTAGATGCCCCCGACGCTCGGGAGCATGACGACGTGCTTATCCACGTGAGAACTGTCAGGCCGGTTCCGCCAACGTGGCCCTCGTTCCTGAAGTTTCGAAACAATCGTTTCGTCTTCACCAACGATACGGGCGCAGGCTTCCGCCGTCGGAGGACTGCGACGTCAAGTCTTTGGGGTAGTCCGCCTTGGCGGAAGGTTCGAGGCTAAGGAGACCAATGCTATTCTGGCGCTTCGCCATCATTCTCACCTGGCGGCGTTTTCGGGTTGTTCGGTTTCATCGAAGACCAAGAAGAGGGTGTCGTCATCCTCGTTCATGGCCCTTTCCGCCAATCCTTTTGCCAATCGCAAAGGCAACGCGTTGGCCGATGGCGGGATGCTGGTCCCCGAGTGGGTCATAGAACGGAGGTACGGCGTCGGCTTTGACTTTACAGCTTAGCGTGTGAAGCACGAAGAGCAGCCGCTATCGTTTGCGGGAGTGGCGTCCCATGCGAACTGGGACAGATTGGTTAGGTTAGTCTCCTACGGGCTAAGCCCACCCGACGTCGTCCTTTCTGGAAAGTCTCAAAAACAGATCGAACCAGAATCGATATTCGGCATCTTCACGATTGCCAGACACTTCCAAGGGACACTAGGCGACCGACGTGGTAGCGTCCTTGCCGTGCCTTCGATCTCGGCTTCCATCGCCTCGTCGTCGGATAGGAGTGCCCAATCTTTAACAATGTCATACTGGCTTCGCACATCGATGCCCTCCGTCTTGCCGAGAAGCAGCCTTAGGTACCCCGACGCCTCCCGACCTTCAACACAATGACAATGGCCATCACCAGCCCCGACGCGGCCAAGACGCCGTAAAACCCTTCGGCCGTTATTGCAAAGCCCCAGAAGTCGATTGTGATCTTGTCCATTGGTTCGGTTGCCTTCACCAGATTCCAGGTTCAAACGACAGACTGAACCGTCTGCGCTCGTGTTGCGTTTTACGGCGCAAGCATGAGGCACCCTTGCAGGCGTCAATTGCAAAAGCGCCATCTTAGAAAATTATACCTACAAAATGCGTCGTTTCAGTCCCGGCTGGGGCCGAAATCTGTCCTTCGCGAACCGGTCGCGCGCTGCCTTGGCGTCAATTGCCGTTATTGGGCAGTTTTTGTAGCCTCAACCCCATTTTTTCAGCTCGGCAAGGAAGCGATCCTGCTCCTCCAAGGCTTTCAGCATCGTTCCATGACAGTGGAATCCGTCATGCGCCGCAATTCTCGCTGAATGGACGATTCGTGAAGACCCAGCGCCGTCCTCAGCGCCAGTGAGTCTAAAACACCATGTACCTCTTTCCTGAGGGGCGTATCGAGGTATCCAGCCGCGGCCTTTTGGAGAGCAGATGCTTCCGAAAAATTGTACATACTCGCCGTCTCTTTGGCTTTCCGCATAAGGTACTCGCTAGCCGAGTCGGAGATCGATGACGTCGTGCGCGAGGGCGCTCTCGCCGTCCTTGCAGCTCTCGTTGCCGCCGCTTCGTTCATGAATTTCTGTCTGTTCAGCTTCCAGCGCCCCTGCCATCGACGGATCAAGGTAACGTCTGTCTCCCTCCGCGAGCTGGACATATCATTGAGGACCCGCCTCATGGCTGAAGTCGCCTTCATGGAAGGATTATCCAGCAAGATACTTGCGACCTTGGCAAGGGCCTGATCGTTGTTCTTGACGCCGCTGCCAATTGGGCGGCCGACGCGGCGCTTCTGAATCTCTTCCATTGCTTTGCCTCCAGTTGGTGTCGGTCTGCCCCGTGCGCTCTTTGATATTGTAGCAACGGATGGATTCTCAAGCGATTTAAATAGCTCCGATCAGTTTAAAAGCGCGGAAAATTCCCGCTCGTGAATCCAAAAGCGCGGAAAATTCAGCGACACGTAATTTTCCGCGCTTTTACGGCTTACGGAGAGGCTGAGCGCGAAAAATTCCAGCCGGTGCGGCGTTTGGCAATCGGCGTTTTCATCCGAAAACGGCCCCGCATTATTCCTCTAAAGCTTAGAACTGCCGGCCATAGCGCGGGCGAGCGGCACTGCTGAGGTAAGCAACTCAGCTCCCACCTTGCAGGACCTGGATGACGGACTGCCCGCAGGTGCTGCCCCATCTGCTTTGGACCGCATCTGCGAAATTCTCACGTATCCTGCCTGTGCGCATGTAAGCATAGGGTAGCGCCTGGGCTCGATTGGCCACCACACTAAGAACCACCGTCGGCATGGCGACCGCAGGCTGATGTCCCAAACGCCACTCCAAAAGGATCATCCTCTCATGGATCCCAATGCCATCATTGCGTCCCTGCCAGTCGCCGGGGCTGATCGATCTGTGCTCATCGAAGTCGCTAATGCCGCGTTCGAGCCCGTCATTGAGCGGATTGAACCGAATATTAGGAACGACCCGAAGCCTTTGGGATGCTGATAACTACATCGACAATAGCCTTCTCGGCGTCTCTCCCACAAGTCCGTGGGAAACGGCTCAGGAATTCTTTGCGGCTCTCGCACGCAAGGAAACCTTGTTCACCCATACTTGGCAGCTGGTCGGCAGAGAAGCTCCCCTTGCTGAAGCCTTGGAAGCACACAAGAATCCGGACGTTGGCGTGACGCTGGTAACGGGGTCTGGCGGCGGCGGCAAATCTCGAGCTCCAAGCCATTCTGGACCAAATCGCCGCCGATCAGTCTGCGACTAGGATCAGGCTTGTCTCACCGACAATGGAGATCACCAAGGTGTCTCTAGAAGAGCTTGGTTCCGGTGACCTGCTCCTCGTCGTCGATGATGCTCATGACAGCGACAAGTCTCCAGCCATTGTTCAATTACGCCGCGGCCAACGTGGGTCGTGTAAAATTGCTCATTGTCTTCCGACGATATGGAGTTGAGCATATCCGGGCCCAGGCAAGCAGCTATTCCTTTTCTGGAGACCGTCTGAGCGTCATCGACGTACCGCCTCTTTCCAAGGAGGAGTCGGAGTCGCTTGCCCGCCAGGTGCTTGAACACCTAGGTGGACCTATGGAGCTTGCGGCCAGCATTGCTCATCTCACCCAAGATTGCTCGCTCGCCACAGTGGTCGGGGGCTCAGACCTGCATGAAGCCCCATCTTGTGCAGCGTCCTTTGCTTAGGCGCGGAACCATACGGAGCGATACGGGAAGATTTCTGATTTTGGCCCACGAGAAAGCCAATGAAATCAACGGTCCCGGCACATCCTCCGGGCCCACCAAAATTGTTTAATATCAATTATTAATGGTCAGCTACGCTTAGCTTGGCCAATCTAGATTCGCTATGTCCCAGGACTCAGGTGCATTGACTCAATCCATGAGCGGGGAAGGGCGAGTTATGCCCGCTCTTAAGTTCGATTGTCCTCCGGTTCGTCAATCAGCTTTGTGCAGCCATTGGCCGCAGCAAACCCGAAGTAGCCAAGATTCAGGACGCCTCCGCGCGCGGGCTGCGAGCCAATATTTCGAAGGCGGTCCGGGAGGCGCAGGCGGAAGGGAGCGTTTGCGATGACGGCGACCCAGGTGAGATCGCTGATTTCCTGGTCGCGTGCATAGCGGGAATCCGAGTCGCCGCGTGCGGCGGCGCCGACCGAAAAGCGCTGAACAGCCTCGCGCGACACGCGCTACGCGCCTTGCGCTGACCTCAATCGTCTTTTTGCTCCTCATTCTGGACTAATCAGTCAAATAAAAGGAGGCCGAAATGAAAGCCGTGGTGATGAACGGGTCGGCGACACCGGCGTGATGAAGCTTGTCGATCGCCCTGGGCCAGCCGTGACGCCGGGAAGTGTCCTCGTCGAGGTCGCGGTCGCCGGAGTCAATTTCATGGACATAGGTGTGCGCCTGGGCATGGCGTGGACTGAAACGCCTAACCCGAAGGTTCTTGGCGTCGAAGGTGCGGGCCGCGTGCTTGAAGTCGGAGAAGGGGTACGCGATTTCCACGTTGGCGATCGCGTCGCTTGGGTCTATGCGCCGGGAAGTTACGCGGAGCGCGTTTCGATCCCGGCAGCCTCGCTGGTGAAGCTGCCCGATGCAGTCCACGATCGAACTGCTGCTTCCGTCATGATGCAAGGGCTGACCGCTAGCCACTTCGCCACCGATTTTTACCCGGTGCAGCCCGGAGACGTTGCCCTCGTCCACGCGGCCGCCGGCGGGCTCGGCCTGCTTTGCTGACGCAGATTATCAGGCTAAGGGGCCGCCGCGTGATCGGCCGCGTCTCATCGGAGGACAAGGTGGCGGTTGCGAAGCAGGCCGGCGCCGAACAAGTCATCGTCGATGCCGAAGGAAAGTTCGCCGAAGAGGTGCAGCGCCTGACTGGCGGCGAGGGCGTGGATGTCGTCTATGATGGCTCCGGTCCAACGACCTTCAGGGGTTCGCTCGATGCGCTTCGCCGCTCCGGTACCTTCTGTCGGTACAGCCCGGTTCTCGGCGACCCTGGACCGCGCGACATCATGCAATTGCCGAAGAGCATCAAGCTCGGATACGCGGTCTTTTCCGACCATATCCATACGCCTGAGCTGCTGCGATGCATTCGGAGCAGCTTTTCGACTGGATCATGGACGGCGGGCTCAGCGTCCGGATCGGTAGCGAATACAAGCTCGCGGATGCGGCAAAAGCCTATGCCGACATGGAGAGCCGCCGGACGACGGGCAAGCTGCTGCTGATCCCATGACACCCGACCCGGCTGATCAGCAGGTTCGGCCACGCTGTGGTGAGCCACAAGTGCTAGCGAACCATATCTGTGTATAGCAGCCATTCGGCCGGGTCGTGTCTACCTTGAGACAGAAGAGCCTTCTGACGCGAGAGAACGATCTATGTCCACAATGTCGCCTACGCTTACGAGACGCCACCTGCTCGCCATCTCAGCAGCTGCTGGAGCCATTGCAATATTGCCGTCGAGCATAGCCGCTGCGGCTGCAAGCACAGCTGTCAGGCCCTTCCACATTGCTGTTCCGGAAGCAGCGATCGCTGATCTTCGTCAGCGCCTGGCAGCGACGCGCTGGCCGGACAGCGAGACCGTCAGGGACCAGTCGCAGGGCGTTCAAGCTGCGCGGCTTCGCGAGTTGGTCGAATACTGGAGGACCGACTACGACTGGCGGCCGATAGAGGCTGACCTCAACAGACTGCCGATGTTCGTCACCGAGATCGACGGGGTCGACATTCACTTCATCCATATTCGTTCGCCCCATGCCGACGCGTTGCCGATGATCATGACGCATGGCTGGCCCGGCTCGATTCTGGAGTTCCTCAAGGTCCTGGGTCCCCTTACCGACCCGACCGCCTATGGTGGCGCCGCTGACGACGCCTTCCACCTGGTCGTGCCGTCGATCCCCGGCTTCGGGTTCTCGGCAAAGCCAACCGGGACGGGGTGGGGCTCTGACCGGATCGGTAGAGCGTGGGCGCTTCTGATGCAGCGGCTGGGCTATGATCGCTATGTCTCGCAGGGCGGCGATTGCGGCTCGGTGATATCGCATCGAATGGCGCTGCAGAACGTGCCGGGGCTTATCGGCATCCACGTCAACATGCCGGGCACCGTCCCCAGCGAGATCGCGTCGATCCTGGCGGCCGGCGGGCCGGCGCCGAAAGACCTTCCCGGCGATGAAAAGAAGGCTTTCGACGCTCTCGATAGGTTTTACAGGGACAGTTCCGGCTATGCGGCGATGATGGTCACGCGGCCTCAGACCATTGGCTATTCGCTCGTCGATTCGCCGGTTGGGCTTGCAGCGTGGATCTACGAAAAGTTCGCTCAGTGGACTTACAGCGACGGGCAGCCGGAGCACGTGCTGACCAGGGACGAGATGCTCGACGACATCTCGCTCTATTGGTTAACTGCATCAGGCGCATCTGCCGCGCGAATTTACTGGGAAGATCATTCCAACAACTTCAATGCGGTCGACATTCCGTCGCTGCCCGTCGCCGTCACAGTGTTCCCCGGTGAAATCTACTGCGCGCCGCGCAGCTGGGCCGAACGCTGCTACCGCAATCTCACTTACTTCAACAAGGCGGAGAACGGCGGCCACTTCGCCGCGTGGGAACAGCCGGAAATCTTCGCACGCGAAGTACGAGCAGCCTTCAGATCGCTGCGCTAACCGAATGTCATGAAAAGGATGCTGATGATGACAACACAACCGAAGCGGCTCTACACCGGCAAGGTCCACACCACCGGTGGCCGTGATGGCTCCGCCCGTAGCTCCGACGGCAGACTTGACGTCAGACTTTCCACGCCTGGCGGTCCCGGTGAAGGCACTAATCCTGAACAGCTCTTCGCGGCTGGCTGGTCGGCCTGTTTCGAAGGCGCCATGGCCATCGCCGCGCGCAAGATGCAGGTGGCTTTGCCCGCTGAGACTGCTTTCGACGCGGAAGTCGACCTGAACTCCGGCGAGGACGGCTTCTTCCTCAGCGCGCGCCTCAATGTGAGCCTTCCCGGCCTGGATCCTAGCGTGGCGCGGGCGATCGTCGACGCCGCGCATCAGACCTGCCCCTACTCGAAAGCGACGCGCGGCAACATCGAGGTGGCGATCAATCTCGCGTAGCGCGCGCCCTCGTCAGATTCCTTATCCGAACTGGAGCTACCAATGCAGACCGGAACCAACCCCGAATTCGTCGACCTTGATCGCCGTCGCCTCCTGGCAGTGGGAGCCGCAGCCGTGGCGATGGCGCAGCTGGCGGCGGCGCGGCCGGCAAGATCGCAAGGCGCATCGTCCAAAACCTCGTTCGCAGCCCTGAAGCAGGTGAATGCCGGCCTGATCAGCGTCGGTTATGCAGAACAAGGTCCCGCGGACGGACCCGCAGTCATTCTGCTGCACGGCTGGCCTTACGACATACACAGCTACGTCGATGTCGCGTCTCTGCTTGCCGACGCCGGCTACCGCGTCCTTGTTCCGCATCTTCGCGGATACGGGACGACCCGCTTCCTTTCGGAAGCCACATTCCGCAACGGCCAGCAAGCCGCGCTCGGCGTCGATCTCGTCGACTTCATGGACGCGCTGGGCATCGAGAAGGCGATCCTCGGCGGCTACGACTGGGGCGCGCGCACCGCTAATGTCGTTGCGGCTCTCTGGCCGGAGCGTTGCAAGGCCATGGTTTCGGTCAGCGGCTACCTGATCGGCAGCCAGGCGGCCAACAAGGCGCCGCTTCCGCCGCAGGCTGAACTGCAATGGTGGTACCAGTTCTACTTCGCCACCGATCGGGGTCGCGCGGGATATGCGAAAAACACCGATGAGTTCGCCAAGCTGATCTGGAGGCTAGCCTCGCCGCGCTGGAATTTCGACGACGCGACCTTCGTGAGGAGCGCCGCGGCCTTCCGCAATCCGGATCACGTCGACATCGTCATCCACAATTACCGCTGGCGGCTCGGCCTTGCCGACGGCGAGCGTCGTTATGACGAGATGGAGGAAAAGCTCGCCAAGGGACCTATGATTGGCGTTCCAACCATCACGCTCGAGGGCGACGCCAATGGCGCGCCTCATCCCGATCCGGCCAATTACAAAGGCAAGTTCTCCAGCAAGTACGAACACCGGCTTGTGTCGGGCGGCATTGGCCACGACCTGCCGCAGGAAGCACCGGAGGCATTCGCCAAGGCCATTGTCGACGTCGACAGCTTCTAAGCGCAAGGGAGAGAGAAAGATGAACCGCTATCTGGCGATTGCAGCCGTCGCCGCCTTGTCCGCGGCACTTGCGATCACATGCGTGGCGATTGACCGGGCCGGCGCCCAGGAGACGTCGCGGGCGTCGCCGATCTACGGCGTGACCTTGCCGGATGGATACCGCGGCTGGGAGCTCATCGCGCCGGCGCTGGAAGGCGACCCACTGAACGAGCTTCGTGCCGTCGTCGGAAATGCCGTCGCGCTGGACGCCTACAAGAAGGGCACGCTGCCTTTCCCGGACGGCAGCGTCCTTGTGAAACTTGCCTGGAAACGCACCGAGTCAGCCGAGTTCGAATCCGCCTCCGTGCCAGGCACGGCTACGACGGTGCAGGTGATGGTCAAGGATTCGAAACGGTACGCTTCGAGCGGCGGTTGGGGGTTTGGCCGATTCATAGACGGCAAGCCTGCCGATCTGGCGCAGCACGAGACTTGTTTCGCCTGCCATGAAGCTCGCGTTCAGAATCACGACTACGTCTTCACACGCTACGCACCCTAACAAAATGCGCGGACAGAACAGCTAAGGCGCACGGCAGCCGAAAGGACAGGAAAAGGCCATGTCACAGAGATGGTTCATAACCGGAGCTTCGCGAGGCATTGGCCGAGCCTTGGCGAATACAGTCCTCGCTGCAGGACATCGCCTCATAGCGACTGCCCGCGATCCCGGGCATCTGCCGGACCTTGCGGATCGGTACGGCGAAGCAGTCAGGATTGCTCGCCTCGATGTGACAGATCCCGTCGCTGCCCAGGCAGCCGTGCAATTGGCGGTCGACGCATTCGGCGGGCTCGACGTCGTCGTCGACAATGCCGGCTACGGCAACGTCAATTCGATCGAAGACACAGAGCTGGAGGATTTTCGCAGGCAGATCGAGACAAACCTGTTCGGCACCATCATTGTGTCCAAGGCCGCCATACCGATCATGCGCGAGCAGCGCAGCGGCCACATCATCCAGTTTTCATCCATCGGCGGCCGCGTCGGTGCTCCGGGGCGAGCGCCTTACTCGGCGGCGAAATGGGCGGTCGAGGGGTTTTCCGAATCCCTGGCGCGCGAGATGGCCCTCATTGGCGTGAAGGTTACGGTCATTGAACCCGGCGGGTTCCGCACGGATTTTGCTGGTTTATCCACTAAGCTGGAGGAAGGGAGTGCCGAGTACGACCGAGTGGTCGGCGAGACGGCGCGCATGCAGCGAGAATATCACGGACGGCAACCTGGCGATCCACATCGGGCGGCGCAGGCGATCCTGGCCGTTGCTTCCATGGATGAACCGCCGTTCCGTTTGCCTCTCGGCAGCGATGCGCTGAAGATCTTGATCGAGGCAGACCTCCGGCGGCTGGAAGAGCTGGAACGCTGGCGCGAGCTGAGTGCTTCCACCGACTTTCCTCGCGATGGAACGGACGACCGGCCGGGCTCGCAGCCTGCGTCGTCGCCGTTCCTCGCGCTGAACTCCACCCACTAATTTCCATCCAAAACGAAAGGATCACAAAATGAAAACCTTGCTTGCCGCACTGGCCATCATTGCCGCCATTTTGGGCAGCGCACAGGCGCAATCCGGAAGGCCCACTGTCGTCCTGGTGCACGGCGCGTTTGCCGATGCATCGAGCTGGAACGGCGTCGTCGGCATCCTCGAGAAAGACGGCTACCCTGTCGTGGCCGCCGCCAATCCCCTGCGTGGCGTCAAGAATGATGGCGACTACATCGCCGCCCTCATTTCCAGCATAGGGTCGCCTGTCGTCCTCGTCGGCCATTCTTACGGAGGCTCGGTAATCAGCGAGGCCGCTGCCGGCCAGGAGAATGTGAAGGCGCTGGTCTACGTTGCCGCCTTCGCACCGGAGGTCGGCGAAACTGCCGCGGAACTGTCCGGCAAGTATCCTGGCAGTTCGCTTGGCCCGACGCTCGCCAAGCCGGTCGCATTGTCCGCAGGCGGCTCGGATCTCTACATCCAGCAGGACAAGTTTCACGACCAGTTTGCTGCCGATGTTCCGGCCGGCCAAGCGAGGCTGATGGCCGCGACGCAGCGTCCGATCACCGAAGCAGCACTGAACGAAGCTCAGGCCAATGCGGCCTGGAAAGCCATACCCAGTTGGTTCATCTACGGCGACGCCGACAAGAACATTCCGCCACGGGTCGCTGAGTTCATGGCTGAGCGCGCCCATGCGCGCAAAGCCGTCACCGTCAAAGGCGCCTCCCACGTTGTGATGGTGTCGCATCCCTCAGCCGTGGCGGAGTTGATCGAGCAAGCCGCTGGCGAGATTGCGCCGTGAAGCTGGGCTTCTCGCAGCGAACCACCAGAACCCGGTAGCGCCTTCGAATACGCCCGTGATTCCTGGCGTAGCAAAGCAATGTTACAGGCCGCTCGTGAGTTCGGCCTGGACCGTCAGCGGAACGGATGCGGAGACCCCGCGCGTGTGAACAAGCGTTGACATTGCAACCATGTCGCTCGGTCCGGCGGACTGTGCGCAACGCTTTCTCGACAGCATTCCGGGGTCTTCGCAGATGCCATCAATTACATTGTCCCGCCTTAGCGCGGCGACGCCCGAAGGGCGTCTCATGCTTTCCGACGCGAGTATCAGCTTTGGCCCCGAGCGGGCCGGGCTCGTGGGTAGAAACGGCGTCGGCAAGACTACGTTGCTGAGACTCATTTCGAATGAAATTCAGCCGATCTCCGGTGACCTACCTATTAACGGCACCGTAGGGCTCATGAAGCAAATGGTCCAGATCGCGGACCATGCGATGGTCGCGGATTTGTTCGGAGCCACGGATACCCTGGCGATGCTGCGCCGTGCTGAAACCGGGAAAGCGAGTATCGAGGAACTCGCGGAAACAGATTGGACGATCGAGGAACGTTTGGCCGGCGCGTTGGCGCGCGTCGGCTTGGACACACCGCCTGAAACCCGCCTGGTCAAGCTTTCCGGTGGCCAGCGTACCCGAGCCAGCCTGGCGGCGGCAGTTTTCCAGGAGCCCGACTTTTTGTTGCTGGACGAGCCTACGAATAACCTGGATGACGTTGGAAGGCAGGCGGTGCACGCGATCCACTCAAGCTGGCGCAGGGGCGCGATTGTCGTGAGTCACGACCGTGACATTCTGGAGGAGATGGACGCAATCATCGAACTGACTTCGCTCGGGATGGCACGCTACGGCGGAAACTGGTCTCATTACCGCGAACGAAAGGCTGTCGAGCTGGCGACCGCGCAGCAGGACCTGGCGCAGGCCGAAAGAAGGGTGGCGCAAGTCAATCGCCGATCACAAATGGCGGCGGAGCGGAAATCCCGCCGCGATGCTACCGGGAAGCGCAAGGGTTCACAACGCGACATGCCGCGAATTCTCGCTGGCGCCCGCAAGGACCGGGCCGAGACCAGTGGCGGCGAGGGCGCCAGGCTGGCGGAGCGGCTGCGCGTGCAAGCTCGGGAGGCTGCGACTTCGGCCCGCGCTTGCGTTGAAGCTCAGCAGATGCTTTCTATCGTTCTGCCGCCAACCGGGCTGGCTGAAAACCGTACTTTGCTGACGCTGAAGAATGTCTATGCAGGCTACAGCGCCGAGCGGCCCATTACATGCGCTCTCCTACACGATGGTCGGGCCGAGGCGTCTGGCCGTGTTGGGACGGGATGGCTCGGGCAAGACGACGCTGCTGAAGCTTATCCACGGCCAAATCGAGCCCATCAGTGGGGCGGTATCGGTCCACGTCCGTTCGGGGATGCTGGATCAGAGCGTCACCATACTCGACAAGCAACTGTCGGTTCTTGAGAATTTCATACTTCCCAACCCGGGTTCGAGCGACAATGCGTGCCGGGCAGCGCTCGCGGGATTTCTTTTCAGGGCGGACGCGGCCCATCAAAAAGTCGGTGAACTAAGCGGCGGCAGCCACCGCAACTGCTCATTCTCGACGAGCCAACCAATCATCTGGACCTGGAATCGATCGACGCAATCGAAGCTGCGCTGACGGCTCGATGGCGCGCTGGTCGTGGTCCGTCACGATGAGCGGTTTCTGACCAACATCGGCATCGACCAACGCCTGGTAATTTCACCCGTCAAATAGGCGCTGGGCAGTTTACGGCGCGATCGCTTTCGGGACGGACTGGCGGCAGTACTGCCGCTGCGGCCGGGTTTCCGGACGCAGCGTATTGCGGCCTGTTGCTCACGCTAGCGCATATTGCGGGCGGATTCGTACAGGAACCAGTTGCGGCGTTCGGTCTCGTCGATCCACACCTCGATCAGGCTGGTCGATGCGACGTCGCTGTAGACATCGCAGACAGTGTGCGCGGCACGCAGGAAACCGGCCAGTCTGCGGTTGTCCTCGGCCAGTTCAGCAAGCATGTCTTGCGGCGTGACGTATTCCGCGTCGTTGTCCAGCAGGCGCTGGATACGAGCAATTTGACCGACCGAGCGGAGCGTGGTGCCACCCACTTTGCGCACGCGCTCGGCCAGCGCATCAGTCATCGCGAATATCTGATCGGCCTGCTCGTCCAGCATGAGGTGATAGTCGCCGAAATGCGGCCCCGACATGTGCCAGTGAAAATTCTTGGTCTTCAGGTAGAGCGCGAAGACGTCGGCGAGCACTCCGGTGAGGGCGGCGGGTATCTCGGTCGTCGCCTGCGTTCCAAGATCGGTCGGCGTATGGAGGGGTGCGGTCTTGCGGGTGTGAAGTGAAAGCTGGGCCATTGACGGACTCTCCTCGTGGCAAGCGGCCAGCCGTTTTGATGGTGGCCAATCCAGGAAGGATAGGAGTCGGGCAACGCCGCCGAAATCGCCCGCAGGGATTGCGGCCTTATACCTGAGTGCGGTACGCCACCGCCCGCTCTAACCCCAACGTATGATTTCCGCAGCGTTCGTCTCGACATAGCGTGCATCGCCACGCGAAGCAGCCTAGAGGACGACATGTCGGGGATCGATACAAACGATGCAACCAAGCAGGGTGAAGCCTCGCAGGTTTTGATGGCCAGGATACTGGCCGTGGCGGGTCACGATTTGAAGCAACCAGTGACCGTCGCCATGCTGTCGATAGGGCGCGCGGTCGATGAGGGAGTCCCGGCTGCCGCCGCTTACCGGCTGCGTATCGCTCTCGATGCCTTGAAGCGCCTCGCAGGCGAACTGACCGACCTTGCGCGACTGTCACAGATAAGCGACTCGCTCACACCAAAACGCAAAGCGGTACAGGTGTCGGAGATACTGGCGCGCGCCGAGAGGGAATGGCGTGCCTACGCAGAGGTATGTGGTATCGACCTCCAGGTTGGCACGTCGGAACTCTTCGTGCAAACCGATCCAGATATGCTGCAATCGATCATTCGAAACCTTGTCTGGAACGCGCTGAAGTACTGCGGTCCGGGAGGCCACGTCCGCGTGAGCTGTAGGCCCGATCGCAACCGGGTCCGCATCGAGGTCGAGGACGACGGCTGTGGCATTCCGGCCGCACGGCTCGACGGCATCTTCAATGCCTTCGAGCGGGGCGAGCAGGCCGGCCGATCCGACGGGCTCGGCCTTGGACTGACGATCGTGCGTGAAACCGCCAACCTGCTGCGACACCCGATCTGCGTCCGGTCGGTCGAGAACGAGGGATCGGTCTTTTCCGTCGAGTTGCCGCTTCACGTCTCCGAAATGGCCTGCTAGGCGGCAGTGATGCCACTTTGAGGGACATTTCCGCATGCAGCGCATTCGTGAGATCGCATGAGCAACAGCGCCTACCGCCTCGCCGCCCTCCTATTGGCGCTGGGCATCTTCCTGTTCGACGTGCTCTCGCCGCTCGAGGGGGCAATCGCAGTGCTTTATGTGCTTGTCGTCCTCGTTGCCGCCCGAACCTTGCGGCGGGTCGACGTCCTGGTCGCGGCTGCCGGCACGATCGTGCTGACGCTGCTGGCCTACGCCATTTCTCACGGCCTAGAGGACTTCGGTTCGCCCGCCTTGCGCGCGACTGTCAGCCTGGCGGCGATCGCCATCGCAACGGTGCTGGCGCTCCAGAGCCAAGCCGCCACGGCAACTCTAGCTGCACAGGCCCGACTGCTGAATCTTTCGCACGATATGATCTTTGTTCGCGATATCCGCGGCGTCATCACCTTTTGGAACGACGCTGCCGCGGAGGTCTATGGCTGGTCCGCAGACGAGGCTATTGGTCGGGTGGCGGACGAGTTGCTCGGCACAAAGTATCCGGCGGATCGGGCGGTAGTCGAAGCCGCGCTGCTCAAAAACGGACGATGGGAAGGGCTGTTGGAGCAGAGGACGCGGACCGGCGCGCGACTCGTGCTGGACAGCCGTTGGGCGATGCAGCGGGATCGCTTCGGAAACAATGTTGGGGTCTTGGAAACGCACACCGACATAACGGAGCGGCAGGCAGCCCATGCCGCGCTGGTCAGGAGCGAACGGCGCTACCGGCGCATGTTCGATTCAAGCCGAATCGGGGTTATCGAAGAAGACTGGAGCGCGGTTAGGACCGAGCTTGCGAACCTCGCAGAGGCAGGGACCTCGATTTCCGACCATCTCGCCGCCAACCCCGACTTCTACGCGCGTGCCAGACGGCTCATCAAGATCTTGGATGTCAACGCAGCACTCCTGTCTATGGTTTCAGCACATGATCGCATGCAACTCTTGACCACGCTGGATGACGTCCTCGGCGCAGCCGACACGACGTTTGCCGGCGCGCTCGTTGCGTTTGCTCGCGGCGACGCCTTCTACGAGGGAGAGACGGAGATGGTCTCCAGCGATGGGAAATCCTTCCCGGTTCTGTTCACCATCACGTTTCCCTCTTCGCCTGACGACGGCGGCAAGGCTCTGGTTTATGTAATGGACATCACGGAGCGCAAGCGCGCCCAGGACGCTATCCAGCAGGCACAGGCGGAACTCGCCCACGCCGCGCGCGTGGCCACCCTCGGTGAACTGACGGCGTCGATTGCGCACGAGGTCAGTCAGCCGCTCATGGCTGTGGTCACGAACGGCGAGGCAGGGATGCGTTGGCTCCGACGCGAACCGCCCGAGTTCAATGAGGTGGAGATAGCGCTGGGGCGTGTTGTCGCTGAAGGGCGAAGGGCAAGCGATATCGTGAAGCGCATCAGAGCTTTCCTGATGAAAGCGCCGTCACATCGCGACGAACTGGCCTTGTCGGCATTGCTTGAAGACGCTGCGGCGCTCGTCCAGCGTGAGCTTGCGAAAGTCAACGTGCAGCTCAAGATTGAACTCCAACCTCACCTTCCGAACATACGCGGTGACCGTGTCCAGTTGCAGCAAGTCCTCGTCAACCTCATGATCAATGCGGCGCACGCCATGGCGGGGCAGCGCGGCGCGCGCATGCAATTCATAACGGCGGCCAAAACCGAGGTAAACGACATCGAGATCATCGTGCGAGACACCGGGCCGGGAATACCACATGAGCATCTCCAGCGGCTCTTCGAACCGTTCTTCACGACAAAGCCGGATGGCATGGGAATGGGCCTCGCAATATGCAAGACAACGGTCGAGGCGCATGGTGGGCGAATGACAGTTGAAAGTCTGCCGGGGCAGGGGGCAACATTCCGCGTGACACTTCCGTCCGGCGATGCATTCGCGGCTGCATGAACAGGGCGACTTCCATGAAAACTGCTTCATCTCCTATTGAGCCATCTCCCTTTGTTGCCGTCGTCGATGACGATCCGAGCGTACGCGACGCGCTGGACAGCCTGTTCCGTTCGGTTGGGATGTCGACCTATTTGTTCGGCAACCCGAACGAGATGATTCAAGCCGTCCTTCCCAAATCGCCGGGCTGCCTGATCCTGGATGTGCGTCTGCCGGGCGTCAGCGGCCTGGACTTCCAGTCGCAGATGGCGAGACACGGCATCGAACTGCCCGTGGTCTTCATGACCGGCCACGGCGATATTCCGATGACGGTACGCGCCATGAAGGCCGGCGCCGTCGATTTCCTGTCAAAGCCGTTTCGCGATCAGGACATGCTGGACGCGGTAAGCGGCGCGATCGAGCGGGATCGGCTCAGGAGGATCGAGCGCGCAGATAACGAGAGCCTTCGCGCGGAATACGAAACGCTGACGCCACGGGAACGTGAGGTGATGGGCCATGTCGTCGCCGGCCTAATGAACAAGCAGGTGGCTGGCGTGATCGGCCTTTCAGAAATCACGGTGAAGATTCATCGCGGCAATGTCATGCGCAAGATGGGCGTCCGCACGCTCGCGGACCTTGTTCGCAAGGCAGAGGCGCTGGGTATTTCAGGTCACTGACGAGCGCAGTGCAAACCTCCGTATGATTTTCTTTCGGTCAGATGTCCTTCATGCAGATCGTAGCGCGTTGGCGACACGTTGCCGTGTGTAACCGATAAACATGGGCCTGCCTGATTATGTCGAAGATTCCCACGATCGCCATCGTCGATGATGACGAGGGTGTTCGAGCCTCGCTTGCCAGCTTGGTTAGATCGCTGGGATACGACGTGCGCAGCTACTCGTCGGCGCTTGAGTTTCTCGACGACAAAATAGCCGACGATCCTGGCTGCATGATAACCGACATCCAGATGCCTGGCATGTCAGGCGACGAACTTCAGACGGAGCTGATGGCTAGGGGCCGGATTTTTCCAATGATCTTCATGACCGCATATCCTAGCGAGGCAACGCGGATCAGGGTGATGTCAGCGGGCGCTCACGCCTTTCTGGACAAACCGGTTCATGCTGATGCGATTGCAGACTGCCTGAAACAAGTTTCGCGAAACTAGGCGTTCTGGTCGCGCGGTTCCAACGACGCACGCGAAGACGCCGCAAAATCACCGCACATCCCAAACTCAAAGGTCGCCAACCGGTCAGGTCGAGACTCCCCATGCAACACGTCAGCTTTTGCCATCTCGAAGTCCCGAAGTTGCCGGTCCGCCCTCGGCCCGATCGAGCGCGACCTTGCTTGTCGGAGAGCGTTGTCAATGGCACCGGCGGTGAGGCCGTGAGGCCATCGATGCCGATTCCGACCGCTGTCTTGCGATAGACTGATACAACCTCACCCGCACCCGGCAAACTCCTGCGACAAGCTCGGCATATGGTTCCGTATCGACCGGCGCTGTTGCTTGCTGGCGTCGCCTTCAAAAATGGAGCTCGAAAATGCGTCATTTGTCCGGTTCGGAGAGTCAGCCTTACGTGTCGGATCGCCTTGCGGCGGTTAGCAATGTTCCGACACAGTTTCTGGTGAGCGCAGGCATGGCGGCCACGATCCTCGCCGCTGCCTCGGTTGCCGATTTTATGCCGAAGAGAGGCGAAGCGGTCGGCTTTGTGGATGCCCAGAAGACCGCCTCGGTTGTTCGCGTGACGGAGCAAAACGCTGCGACTCCCGGTTCATGCCATCGGATCACAGACCTCAATTTGACCCTTCGTGCTGTGACGGCTGACGAGCGGAAATGAAGTTGCCTGGCGCAATAAGAGGTCTGACCAAAGTCGCATAAGGTGCAGCCAAGAACGGTTGCTAAAACTCAATCTAGCGCTACCGAGACCCTTCCAATGTGAGACTGAAGCACCGATCCTTCGCGGCGTAGGTTCATTCCCAAGCCCGACGGCCGACTACGCCCGCTCGGCCTGGCGGCGCTGGAGGACAAGATTGTCCAGCGCGCGCTGAGCGAGGTGCTGAACGCGATCTACGAGGAAGACTTCCTCGGGTTCTCGTACGGGTTCCGGCCGGAGCGCAGCCAGCATGATGTGCTGGACGCACTTGCGGTCGGGATCGAGCGGGCACGGGTGAACTGGGTGCTGGACGCCGACATCGCCGGGTTCTTCGATGCGGTCAGTCACGACTGGCTGATCCGCTTCGTCGAGCACCGCATCGGCGACCGGCGGGTGATCCATCTGATCCGCAAATGGCTGAAGGCCGGGGTGATGGAGGATGCCGTGGAGACGCCGAGCGAGGCGGGCACACCGCAAGGCGCGGTGATTTCGCCGCTGCTGGCGAACATCTATCGCCCCTACGTCTTCGACCTGTGGGCACATCGTTGGCGACGCCGCCACGCCCGCGGTAAGGTCATCCTCGTGCGCTATGCCGACGACATCGTCGCCGGCTTCGAGCACAAGGCCGACGCCGAGCGGTTCCTGGCGGACCTGCACAAGAGGCTGGCGGGGTTTGCGCTGGCGCTGCATCCGGACAAGACGCGCCTGATCGAGTTCGGCCGCTTTGCGGCGGCCAACCGCGAAAGGGCCGGCCTTGGCAAGCCGGAGACGTTCAATTTCCTGGGGTTCACGCAGGCCAAACTGCGTGCGCTCAGGCAGAACTCCCGCGGCGCCGGCACCAAGCGATCCCCGACCAGGGGCGATGGCTCAAAAGGGTCGTCATCGGCTGGTACAACTACCATGCCGTCCCGACCAACGGCCCCGCCCTCGGCGCCTTCCGCGACCGCGTGACCGAACTCTGGTTCCGGGCGTTGCGGGGACGCAGCCAGAAAGATCGGACCAAATGGGATCGCATCCGGCGGATCGCTGGCCAGTGGCTGCCGAAACCGCGCATCCTCCACCCATGGCCCAGCGCGCGCTTCGCCGTCACTCTTCCAAGGTCCAAGGTGGGAGCCGGATGCCTTAATCGGGCCCGTCCGGTTCTGTGCGGGGGGCGCTCAGCAATGAGCGTCCCTACCGCGATTGCACTATTTTTTTGCTGCTCACCGGCCGCCCGATTTCGACATCGGCGGCGCGGCAATGCAAGTCGAGCTGAGCAAAACTTGGCAAAATGTGCACTGTCACCGTAATTCCCTGTGTTCGGCTCCGGGAGCCACGCGGCCGACTACGGCGAGGCTGAGGCCGAGTATGAGCGGCTGATCGACGACGACTTCGGCCCTCCATTTAGCCCGACGGGCGGCTGAAGCGGCGGCCCATGGAACGCTATGAGGCTGCAAACATTTATCCCCGAGATCCGCGCGTTCACCTCAGTCGGTTTCGAGACCTTCGCGAGCATAAAGGATCCAGGATCGATAAAGCTGATTGAGCCCAGGCGGCGAAGCCATTGATGGCTCGAGAGCAGTCCTTGCGCCTACGATTGGCGTTTTGCCGCCGCGCCAGTCCGCGAAAGGGCCAGCCATGGCGGCAAAGCAGCGCAGTAAAGCCCCGATCCCCAAATACCCGCTCTGGATCACTCTGCCCTATACGCTTTTTGTCGCCGTGCTCACGCCGGTATACTGGTTGCGATACGGCCCCGGCAATTTCCTGTGGTTCTCCGATATTGCGCTCTTTGCCGTGCTGATCGCGTTGTGGACCGGCAGCCGACTCCTCTATTCGATGATGGCAGTCGGCGTTCTGCCGCTCGAGTTCGCCTGGTTGGCGGACTTCGTGACCGGCGGCAAGCTGACCGGGCTCGCTGCCTACATGTTCGATCCAAGGGAGCCCGCATATGCGAGGGCGCTGTCCGGCTTTCATTTGTTCATGCCGGTCGTCATTATTTTCATGCTGATCCGGCAAGGCTACGACCGCCGCGCGTTCAAAGCGCAGACCGCTCTCGCCTGGGTGGTACTGGCTGCAAGTTACTGGTTCACCCGGCCCGACGAGAACATCAACTGGGTGCACGGGTTTGGTCCGGAGCGGCAGAAGATCTTGCCGCCACGCATGTATCTAGGCCTGTACATGGTGCTCCTGCCCCTGGTCGCCTACTTGCCGGTCCATCTCGTGTTGAAACGGCTGTTCCGGCCGTAGGCGGCCATGCGGAGACGACCGGCGAATTCCAATGCGCTGCGCGACCGGCCGAGGAGGTAGCGCCGATGCAAGCAGGCGAGGGAGCGCAGCGCCAGACACCAGATCTGCGGCCTTTCGGTTCGAGTTGGGGTAGCTCGGCGCCTCATCGGCTCGGCATCTTAGTCCAGCTATTTCGAGGCTGGAAAGACCCTTGGGCGATGCGTGCGGCAAAAGGCGGTAACGACGTGCGAATGGAATGGTTGGCGCGACCGATCGAGCATGCCGCCACGGCAAGTAAGCTGGTGCGAAACCAGCATCTGTGACTTCTGCTGAGCCGGAATTACGACCCGAGACGACTTAGGTGAGCTGCGGCGTGGACGACCGCTTTGCGCCGCGTGTCGGCCATAGAGGGTGCCCTGCCACTGCCCGAAAGCAGACATCACCGACGGCAAGGCTGTAGGTCGACGTTGCGCCATTTCAGGACATTCGTGGCGTTTCCCCAAACCTGCCGTTCGCGGTTCGGCAGGCTTATGTAGGAATGCGTTCGCTCTTCGTCCCTTGCCCGCCGCGACCAGTTCAATTTCGCGCAGCGAGCGTCCGCAAAGTCCAGCAAGGCAGTCAGGCATAGCATTGGCAGAAATGACGGCTCCCCACCGATGCGGACGCCGGCTGAATTTGGGTGGGGCTATTCAGCGTCTGTTCAGGTCGCGAATGAAACGATCGCCGTTACGAACCGCTTGTGGGGTACGCTGATGCTGAAAGGCCTTTTGCTTGCTATTGCGGTTGCCTTGATCGCCTCGCCCGCGCACTATCCAATGGGCACACGGAGGCCTTATCCGGCTTGACCAAGCTGCAGTCGTGATGCTCTTGGCAAGCGGGAAAATCAAACGGGCTTGTTCAGTGAGTGCAGCAAAGTTCCCCTTAGCGCGTCTATCTGTGCGCGAAGATCACCGATGCAAAGCCGTGTATTACTGTGGTCCAGCTAGACCGACCCTCAGCGAATGCTTCTCGCGTCACACCGTCGACGGATCCGTTCTCAAGCTCAAGATTCGGCCTCTGGCCGTGTCGGCTTGACCATCTCGCCGAGGTCCGGCTCTCCACAGCGTGCCAAGATCGCTTGGCGTGCTGCGTCTCGAAGACGCAATGCCGATTCAAAATCGGTTCCTGAAGGCACGATGGGGGCGCCGATCTCGATTGTGACCGGCGTCCATCGGGGAAACCATTGGTCACCGCGCAGCATGGATCGCGTTCCACGGATGATGCCGGGCAATACCGGCAGGTTGGCATCCACCGCGACCTTGAAAGCCCCGAGATAAAAGGCGGAGAGTCCCGGTCTGCGCGTGAACGTGCCTTCGGGGAAGAAAACGAGAATGCGTTCTTGCCGGGCGGCCTTGGTTAAGATTTCGGCGTCGGAAACGCTGCCGGTAACATCATAGCGCTCGACAAACAGTGTACCTAACCGGCGCAGGAAGGGCCCGGCAAAGACCTGTCCTGCCAGCTCCTTCTTGGCCACGAAAGCTGGTTCTCCTGGCAGACCCGCAGCCAAGACCAAGGCGTCCATGTAGCTCGAATGGTTGAATGCGAGTATCGCGTTGCGGCGGGAGATGTGCTCGATGCCGCTCGCCGTGATGGTCACGCCGGCGAGGGCGAGCGCGGCATGGGCGATCATCCTCACCGCGGCCCAGCGCCAGTCGAGGCGCGGAAGAAGCATCACCGCCAGCCATGCCAGCAGGAGGCTGCAGGCCACGACGATCCACCACCATCCGGCGTAGAGAACGTCGGCGAGAAGCCGGCGCAGCCGCTTCAGTCGCGGGCCCGCTCCCGCAAGCGACAGCCGCAAGACTTGCCACCAGAGCGAGCGTTGCGGCGCTCCGAATGTCCCGCGGATTTTCCCGCTGGATGTCTTCGGCACGGCTCGCGGCGGCGCGAGGACCACATCGTCGGGAGGCGTCCCGGCGATATCCGTGGCGACCTCATGAGCACGCTTTTGCAACTCCGCGCGGGCGGATTCGTCGGTCTCGCGTGTTTCCGCCACGACGACCACACGCTCCGTTCCGGTGGATCGATCGGTGGCGCCGAACACGACGACGCCTCCCTTGCGCACGCCGGGAATGCCCGCGACAGCCTCTTCGACCTCTTGCGGGTAGATGTGACGCCCGGCGCGGATGATGATGTCCTTTACCCGGCCGGTGATGTAGACATCGCCGCTCACCACGTATGCCCTGTCTCCGCTGTCGAGCCAGCCATCGCGGAACAGCTCGCGTGTCTTGGCGTCGTTCCGGAAATAGCCGGAGGTCGCCGACGGGCCGCGGAATTCGAGCCGGCCTTCCTGACGGTCGCCAACTTCGCGGCCGGTCCCATCGACGATGCGGATTTCATGGCCTGGCAGCGGATGACCGCAGGCGACGATTTCGAGCCGCTTCGGATCGTCGGGGCCGGCCGGTGTGGCGACGCCACGGCCGGTCAGCGCAGTACGATCCACGCGATCGATGATCGGCAAGCGGCCCGGCGGGGGAAAGGCCAGCCCCACCGTGTTCTCGGCCAGGCCGTAGACCGGCGCCATGGCTCCCGGCTTGAAGCCATGATGCTCAAATCTTTCAATGAACCGACGCAGCGTCTGAACACTGACCGGCTCCGCCCCGTTTGCGACCATGCGGAGCGAGCTTAGATCAAGTCCTTCGAGATCGGCGTCGTCTATCTTGTTCAGACAGAACTCAAATCCGAAGTTCGGGGAAGCGGACAAGGTGGCGCGAAAACGGTGCATGGCCCAGAGCCAGCTCTCCGGGCGCACGAGAAAGCTCAATGGCGACATCGCATAAAGCGGCGCGCCAAAATGAAGGCATCCCAACCAAGCGCCGATCAGGCCCATGTCGTGATAGAGCGGCAGCCAGCTGACAAAGACGTCAGCCGAGCTCGCCTCCATCACCGCACCCATGGCTCGCACGTTGGCGAGCAGGTTGGCGTGGCTCAGCACAACGCCTTTCGGATCTCCAGTGCTGCCCGACGTGTATTGTATCAGCGCGGTCGAGCGGTCGTCCGTGACCGGCGGCAGCTGTGTGGCTGTGGGTTCGGTGCTTAGGCTTGTGACGTTCTCGACGCTGTCCAGGGATTCGACCTGTCCGCGCAGCAGCGCTGCAGGACCCATTCCTTCCGGCATTGTGACGAGAATGCGGGCTCCGGCATTGCGCAAGATGCCGGCCTGGCGACGCAGATGGTCCTCGATCTGCGACAGCCGCATCGGCGGATAGATCGGCACCGGCACGGCTCCGGCGTAGAGAATGCCGAAGAATGCGGAGAAAAAATCGAGGCTCGTGGGCAGCATCAAAGCGACACGATCGCCCGGCTCGACATTGCGGCGGATCAACCCGGCCGCGACGGCGCGAGCCGATTCCGCCAGTTCCGCGTAAGTCATTGCACCCAATGCCGTTGTGTCGTCCTGCAGGACCGTCAGGTGCAGGCGATCAGGATGCTGCGCTACGTGCCAGTCGAGAACCTCGACGAGCGTCCCGGCCTCGGTGGCTGCCGGAACGGGAGGAAGGTCGGAGGGCGCCTGCACCGTGCGGGCAGGACCTGGTCGGGCGCCGGCATGTTCGAGAGCATTGATCAGATCGCCGATCGTGTCCGCCTCGCCGACTATCTGAGTAGGCAGCCGCACCCGGAACGCGCGCTCGATCCGCAGAATCAGCTCCGTCCGACCAAGGCTGTCGATGCCGAGATCCCTTTCGATCCGGCTTGACGGCGAGATGTCGATCGCATTCGCATGTTGTGGCTGAAGCTTGTTCACGAACTCGCGCACAACGGCGATCAGGTCGCCCTCACTTGATCTCTTGTCATCGGTCGTCGTGGCAACCATCTCGTGCCCGTTTCCAAGCCACAATGCTAACGGCTTCAGGCAGTTGGACGTTGACGCGATCAAGCGTACGGTCAGAGCAATCTGCGCTTGGCATTGATGCGGATTGAAGCCGTTGGCGGGCGGCAGCCATTGTGTTTTAACTATAGCGTTCTGGCAGCTTAGCAACGGCCGGGAGCTAGTAAATTAATCAGGTTCAGGCTATGGCTCCGGCAACTCGCTCGGCGGAACGATGGGCGTCGTGCCTGCCTCGGGCGGGAGCCTTTCGACTTCTTGGTCGTGTGAAGGCGGTCTGAGTACGCCGTTGCACCGAATCCGTATCCGGAGTGAGGCACGTTCAGAACAACCTGCGGATACAGAGCAAGGCTGGTGTTCTCATGGGCGCCGGACACAGCACCGATGACACGCCGGGAGGTTCGACCGGCGGTGGCAATACCCCAACGATATTCTGATGCGGAGCGTGCAGGCGAGGGACGCCACCGGAACCCTATCGCGGTGCGCGGCATTCCATCTATGATGGAGGAACGGGAGGCGTTTTTTTTCATGAGCCTGCGTACTTTCCGCCGCGACACCATCACCAGGCCTATATTCAAGTGGGCCTCGCGCGCCACACCGCCAATCTCCGGGACCGAGCGGGACGCGATCGAAGCCGGCACAGTGTGGTGGGACGGCGAGCTCTTCACCGGCAATCCCGACTGGAACAAGCTTCTCGCCATGCCGCCCGCGAAACTGTCCGCGGAGGAGCAGGCCTTCATGGATGGGCCGGTGCGCGAACTCTGCGCCATGGTCAACGACTGGAACGTCAACTGGGAGGACCGCGACCTGCCGCGTGAGGTCTGGGATTTCCTGCGCGAGAAGAAATTCTTCGGCATGATCATACCGAAGAAATATGGCGGCCTCGGCTTTTCCAATACCGCGCATTCGGAAGTCGTCCGCACCGTCTCCTCCTGCAGCGTGGTGGCGGGCGTGACGGTGATGGTGCCGAATTCGCTGGGTCCCGGCGAATTGCTGATGCATTTCGGCACCGACGAGCAACGGGATTACTGGTTGCCCAGGCTTGCCGACGGGCGCGAAATCCCCTGTTTCGCCCTGACTTCGCCGGATGCCGGCTCGGATGCGGCGGCGATGACCGACACCGGCATTGTCGAATATGGTGAGTGGGAGGGCGAGAAGATTCTGGGCATCAGGCTCAACTTCCATAAGCGCTACATCACGCTCGGACCGATCGCCACGGTCGTGGGCCTCGCGTTCAAGATGTACGACCCGGAAAATCATCTGGGCCGTGGAGCGGAACTCGGCATCACGGTTGCGCTCCTGCCGACTTCGACGCCGGGCGTGACCCATGGCGAGCGGCACATTCCGCAATTCACCCATTTCCAGAACGGTCCGCTCTACGGGAAGGACGTGTTTTTGCCGCTCGACCTGATCCTCGGCGGCGAGAAGCAGATCGGCGAAGGCTGGAAGATGCTGATGACCGCACTTGCCGCCGGCCGCGGCATTTCGCTGCCCTCCCAGTCGGCGGCCGCCGCCGCCATATGCGCGCGCGCCACGGGAGCCTATGCGCGGGTCAGGACCCAGTTCGATGTGCCGATCGGCATGTTCGAGGGCATCCGGAAGCCGCTCGCCGACCTCGCTGCGAATATCTACCTGATCGATGCCGCAAGGCGGCTCACCATCGCCGCCCTCGACGAGCGACACAGGCCATCGGTGATCTCGGCCATCATAAAATTCCACGCCACCGAACACATGCGCGAGTCCGTCGAGAAGGCGATGGACATTCACGGCGGCAAGTCGATCATCGACGGCCCGAGAAATTATCTTGGCAGCCAGTACAGGTCGGCCCCGATCGGCATTACGGTCGAGGGCGCCAATATCCTCACGCGCAACCTGATGATCTTCGGGCAGGGCGCGGTCCGCTCGCATCCGTACATGCTGAAGGAGATGCTGGCGCTGGCCGACGAGGACGAGAAGAAGGGCCTGGACGCCTTCGACAAGGCAATCTGGCGCCATCTCGGTCATGCGTTCGCCACCGCCGGACGGGCCTTCGTGCGCGGCTGGTCGGGCGGGCGCATCGGGCCGGCCCCGGATGGCGCGGCGATGCCCGGCTACTGGAAACAGCTTTCGCGTCATGCCGCGGCCTTCGCACTGCTCGCCGATTTCGCGCTGCTGACGCTGGGCGGCGCGCTCAAGCGCAAGGAGATGATTTCGGCCAGGCTGGGCGATGTCCTGGCGGAACTCTACCTGCTCGGCGCGGTTCTCAAGCGCTTCGAGACGGAGGGGCGGCGGGAAGAAGACCGGCCGATCGTCGCCTATGTGATGCGCCAGGGCCAGGGCCGTATGGCGGCCGCTTTTGC
>NZ_RZSU01000063.1:0-38835 GCF_003997585.1 Mesorhizobium sp. M5C.F.Cr.IN.023.01.1.1
GTATCCAACGGCTCGGTCGGCATGTAGCCGTCGCCGTTCTGGTTGAACTTCGACATGTGCGCGGCGACAGGCACGCGATCTTCCTTGCCCGTCGTCGTCCCAAGCGGCTCCTCGAGGTCGCGTGGGGCTGACTGCGCCGCCCGGCCGCCGGCGCCGACGATGGTGGCGCCAAGCAACGCCATGCCGGACGACGTATGCATCGTGTTCACCGGCTCTTCGGCCGAATGGACGCCGTTGCGAGCCGCAGCGCTCTGCTGGTCGGTGCGGATCAATGCCGGCGCCACCACGGACAGTTCGCCGCGGTGGGCCGTGGTCAGCATCCGCAGCGGCTCGCCGGCATCATGAACGCGATCACCCCCCGAATGCGTGATCGGCACGATGAACGGCTTTGCGGCATCGACGACGTAGCGCATGACACCGCGAGCGGTACGCCGAAGCGTGGCTTCCGCCAGCGGCTTCTTGCGACCGAAGATCGATTTGACCGGCAGCGACCAGTCGATGATCGTATGCGCGCCGACCCATGGTTTCAGGCCGAGCCGCTTGGCATCCTTGCGCGGTGCATGCGTGCGCACCGGCCAAACCACGGGACGGCTATCAGCCTGGGCGACGCCGAAGAAACGCTTGCGGATGGTCGGCACGCCATAGTCGGCGCAGACCAGAACACGGTGCTCGAAATTGTATCCGAGCCCGCGCAGATGCTTCAGCCAGGCGCGCCAGATGCGGCCCTTGTGGCGAGGATCCGGGATCAGCCATTGCTCAGCGATCGGCACGCGCTCGCCCTTGGCCGCCACCGAGCCGTCGAGCCGCATCACTCGCCCGGTTGCCGGGTCGCGCTTGGCGACCAGCGGGCCCCATGTCGTTATCTCCTGGACGTTCTCCATGGTGATCGTTTCGGGTCGCACGGTGCCGGCCCAGCGGCAGATCACCCACGCCAGCGAGCGCCGACGCTTGCTGACCGGCTTCGACCCCTTGGCGACCGAGAAATGCGTGCAGTCGGGCGAAGCATGCAGGACGCGAACACCGCGCCCATTCGTGACCTTGCGCGGGTCGGCCTCGAACACGTCACAGCGCAGGTGCTTCGTATGGGGATGACGCTTCTCATGAACAGCAACCGCGACCGGATCATGATTGATCGCGACATGGACATGGAAGCCGGCTTGTTCCAGCCCATCGCAGCCACCACCCATGCCGGCGAACAGCACGATCGTCATGCGGTTATCGAGAGAGAATGCGTTCATCGTTCCGCCTTGCGCCATGCGTCGAAGGCACCGCGCAGCGCTATCCACGCCTTGCTTGCCCGCCCGCCATTGTTGAGTTCTTTTCGCGATTGCACGCCGAGCAGCGAGCGCACCTTTTGCGCCACGCGCTCATCGGTCAGCGGCTTTTCCAGCCCGTGAACCCGATGCAGGAACACCTTGAAGGCCGCGTCCTGACACTTCATCGCGCATTCGGCGGCGAAGTTTTTCACATCCCGCGCCATAGGCTCGCCACGTTGCTGATCGGCCCGGCGCGGTTCCGGCAGGCCGCGCAATTGGCGAACTTCGCGGAAGGCGGCATCGAGCAGCCGCAACAGAAATCGCACCGTGTCCGGCGCGTCGGTGACGAAGGCGATCTCGTCGATCGTCGCCTCTTCGAAGCGCGCGAGAACGAACAGCTCGCCCATCTCGCCGCGCGATTCGACGTAAGCGCCTTCGGCACCGTGCACGCGCGTCCACACCGCCGGCTCGATCGCCGCCAGAGCCGCGCGGATGGCGCGCAGGCGAGCGGCATCGGGAGAGAGCGCGACAGCGTTCATGCTGCAGCCCTCCAAAGGATGGGCTTCTGATCACGCGGTATGCGGTGGACGCCACGCGCCATCGGATGCTTTGGTGCGCCGCTCGCGGTCTTGCCGAAGCAGAAGAGATCAGGCCAAGGCGCTACGCCGGACTGGATCGCCTCGACGACATGATCGACCCACGTGTCGTCCCACGCGATGGCGCCCCAGCAGGCTATGACGATGTCGGCGGCCTTTGCCTCCCTCACAACGATTTCAAGGTTGTGCAGCAGCGCATCGCGGGCATAGCCGTTGTTTTCCCAATCCGCCATCTTGCGGCATTCGGCCGGGCTGCTGGTCACGAACGGATACATGTTCACCGCTACGTAGCGGCCGAAGCCGAAGAGTTGTGACCATGCCGTCCACCACAGGCAAGTCGGATCATCGACCTTCTTGCCGGCCCTCGATGGATTGCAGCCGATGAAGCACGCCTTCGGCCCCGGTCCCCAGGCACGCGTCAGCGTGAGGCGGTCGTCACCGTGGAAGGTGGCGTCGCGTTGCATCGTGTCGTGGCCGAAGAGGTCGAAGGTCATGGCATGCGCCCGTGCTTGCGCATGGCGCGGCATAAGAGCGTCGCCGCCCGCTCCAGCGACTTGCGCGCGGCGATCTCGCCCACACCGAACTTTGCCTGCGCCAGCCTGTCGGCGGCGTTGGCGACCTGGCGGCACGCCTCCATGATGTCGTCATCGGCCTTGCTGGCAGGCTTTGGCTTTGCCACAGGCATCGCCGCAGCGAGGCGCTCGACCTCGGCGATCAGCATTTCCCTCACCACCGGCGCCAATGCACGCGCCAAAGGGTCCACGTTTTTGCCGAGTGCGCTCATGTTGCGGCTCGGGTGGCAAATTCGGCGAGGCCGACGCGGAACAGTTCGGCACTTGCAGCGAGATCGGGCGGCGGCAGGCCAGCGCCGTCGCGCACCGCCAGCGCCAGCGAAACGCGCAAGGCAAGGAAGTTCGAGCCGGCCTCGAAACCGACCCTGCGGCAAGCGGCGTCGATGACTTGGTGATACTTCAGCATCACCGAATCCGGCATACGGAGCAGCGTGTCAGCGCGCGCCCGATCGCCGTCAGCATCGTGCAATTGACGCAGGATGGGCAACATGGAATCGCTCATCGGATGCCCTCTGTTTCACGGGTGACAGGTGCTGTAACCAACTGTTCGCGAATGCTTTTCAGTGTCACACGGCGGTGCGGTCTCGGCTCGAACCAGGTGTAGGGATCAAGGCCGGCATAGTTGCAAAGCAGCAGGTAGTTGCCAGCCGACAGCGTCTTGCCGTTGACGGCGCGAGACAGCATGGCGCGGTCGGTGTCCGGCCATTTCTCCTCGGCGATGCGCAGTGAGTAGTGCAGTTCGTCGAGCCGTGCCTGAAAGGCGGCAGCGAACCTGTCGAAGGCGATGTCAGCCATTGTCTTGGCCTCCATGGGTCAGTGTGATGCCGAAGTCGGTCGGGAAATGGCCAAACACCGCCCAGACCCGCACGCGCGTTTCAGGCGTCGGTAGCCAGCCCATCCATGCCGAATGCATGTCGTTGTTCGTGATGCCGGCGAGCTTGCGCAGGCGGTCCAGTTCACGCTTCGCCGGGCTTTTGCGCGCTCCGCTCGGCGAGCCCTCGGCCAGGTGCGAAAAGTGCGCATGGCGGCAACGGGCATGCAGGAACAGCCGGAGCATGGCAGGAGAGAAGGACGGCACCGGCAGGGTCATGCGGTGAGCCTCGCAAACTCGCCGAGGAACTCGCACTCGGCCTGCTCCGGCGTCCAAAAGCGCAAGGTGATACCGAGCGGCTGGCCATAGGCCGGATCGACCTCATGCATGTTCTGGCGCATCTCATCACCGATGATGCGATTGTCAGCCTGATGCACCTCGTCTGGCATGGTGCATGCCAGCCCGTAGCGCGCCACGACGGCAGCCATGACGCCGGCTTCGGCATCGCGGTAGCCAGTCAGGTGCGATTTCACCGGGCGGGGCACGTCGGCCAGATAGGCTTCCGACGCATCGTGCAGCAGCGCCCACAGGCGATTGGGCGGCGAGACATGGCGGGCCAGGTGCACGCTGTGCTCGGCCACGCTGTAGAAGCGCACACAGTGGCCGCCATAGCGGCATTGCAAAGACAATGCGTGCGCAATGTCCTCGATCACCAGTTCATCTGGCATGGGGTCCAGCGGCCAGAAGCGCTTGCCGGAAAACGTATAAAGAGAGCCGCCAACGCGCGTCATTCCGCCGCCTCCAGCTCGTCGCCGATGCCCATCATGTCGAACATGGTCGGCACGGCCATCTGCGCTTCGGCCTTGCGGCAGTAGTGAGCGCCGTCATGGAAGTAGGTGGCGGAAAGCTCGGAGGCCTGCCCGCGCCGGCCCTTCAGGATCGCCCGGTAAGGCACCGTCATCAGCCCGCCGAACGGGTCGTAGACGATGTCGCCCTTGTTCGAGTAGCGGTCGATCAGCCGGTCGACGATGTCGAACTGCAGCGGGCAGACATGCTTTTCCAGATTCTTGAACGCCTGCTCGCCGTTCAGCGTCAGCATGCGCACGACGTCAGTCCAGATCGCCTCATGCTTCGACGGCGGATCGAGCGTCATGTAGGTTTTCGACAGGCTGTCGCGCGCGGCCAGCTCCTCGCCGAGCTTCACATGCATCTCGAAATCGTAGACCGCCTCTTCGGAAACCTTCTGGAACAGCGCGCGCAGCGGTTTTGGGCCGAGCCGCACCAGCTCGTCGGTGGTCAGAAGCCGGTCGCCGGAGGACGGCCAGAAGGCGTGCGCGTCGAGCTGCCAGCGCGCCAGCGTGTAGCCGCTGGCCGGCACCTGCGGCCGACGATCACCGTCGCTCCAGCGCTCATGCGAACCATCAGGCGCGATCACCAGCGGCTTGTCGTGCACCACAGGATCGTCGGCATAGCCGCGCGAAAGGTCGCTCTGCGGCCGGCGGAACAGCAGCACATATTCCGGACAGCCGACGCCCATCTTGGTGGCGTCCTTCATCATCTCGGAATAGGTCAGCCGGTAGGTCTGGTTGTTTTCCTTCACCACGTCGGTGGCGATGGTGATCATGCCGACGAACTGAAAACCGTGCTTGAGGTAGTGGAAGATCGCCTCGGCATGGAACGGCGAGACGGTTGGCACGCCTTCGCCGGTCACGGAGCCGAACAGCACCCGGTCCTTGACATGGATGCAGGCCAGCCGGCCCGGCTTCAGGATCCGCAGCAGCTCGGGCGTCAGAAAGTCCATCTGCGCCCAGAAGTGGCCGTTGTCGTCGGTATGGCCGAAATCATTGTAGCTGGCCGTATATTCGTAGTGGTTGGCGAACGGGATCGAGGTGATGATCTCGCCGACGCTGGCGCTTTCCGTCTGCCGCGCCTCGAGCACCGCATCATTGTGCGCGATGACGAAGCTTTCGCCGCGCTCCTCGCGCCGCGCCACGCCGATCGAGCGCTGCAGCACGTCGTCGAGCGGCAGGCCGTCCAGCCCATAGCGGCGGATGATCTCGGCCATGCGCGCCATCAGCTTTTCGTGTTCGGCCCATTTGCCTTCGAGGTTGCGGCGCACCTCGCGCTCGGCTTCCGAGAAGATGATGTCGATGCGGCACTCATGCGCCTGCCCAAAACGCACGATCCGGTGAACAGCTTGAATGAAGTCGTGAAACTTGAAGCCGACGCCGACGAAGATCGCCCAGTGGCAATGTTTTTGGAAATTATTTCCGGCGCCCGACATTTCCGGCTTGGTGGCGAGATAGCGGAACTTTCCTTCCTTGAAGGCGACCGCGTTCGTCTCGTTCGGGTCCAGGCCCTGAGTGCCGTAGATCGAGCGCACGCCAGGCACTGCCGCCTCGATCGCCCGGCGCTCATCCTCGAGATCGTGCCAGAGGATCGCGTGTGCTTCCGGATCCTCGGCAATCAGTTCCGACATCTTGGCTATGCGCGCCGCCAGGCTGTCGCGCTTGGCGGCGCTCGCCTGCACCACGCCGAGCGCGGCATTGCGGATCAGCAGGCCCTGCCCGTCGCGGTCATAGCCCGCCGTCGAATGGTCGATCGGCACCTCGTGCCAGTTCACCGTCACCGGCGGAAGCACATAGCCTTCGTCGGGAAAACCGAGGTCGGACGGCGTCTGCAAAAACACCGCCCAGCTGTGCACCCACAGCCAGAATTCATCTTCCTTGTGCGGGAAGAGCGTCAGGTCGCCGGCCTTCTCCGAATTGCGCTGGAAGAAGCGGGTTAGCGCCTGGCCGGTGTCCATCACGCCGAGGAAGCCGGCATAATGGATCAGCTCCTTGGTGCGGTTCGGCGAAGGCGTCGCGGTGGCGACGAACTTGAAGCGTACCGATTTGAACAGCGGCAGGAAGGTCTGGAACGTCTTTGTCCCGTAGCCGCGCAGCACAGCCGCCTCGTCGAGCGCGGCTGCGACGAAACGCGACACGTCGATCTTGCCGGCGAGCACGCTTTCGTAATTGGTCAAGTAGATAACGTCTTCGCCATCGATCTCGGCGTCGGAGCGAATGAACTTCAGCTCGACGGCGCAGTCGCCGGAGAACCGCTCTTTCACCTCGTCGAAGAATTCGTGGCGCACACCGAGCGGGATGACGATCAGCCGCAGGCCCGGCGCGAACCGCCCGACCAGGCGCATGAGCTCGATCTGCATGAATGTCTTGTGCAGGCCGAACGATGCGAAGATGGCGCGGCTGCCGCCCCTCAGCGCCCAGCGCACGATTGCCCGGCAATGCGGGGCCCCAGCCGGGTTGACATCCTCTAGCGCGACGTCGAAGCCGTCTGCCTTGGCCAGTTGCATCTTGCCGCGCAGGAAATCGAGATAGGGATCGTCGGGGAAGCTGACGGGCAAGGTCATGCCGATTCCTCGACACGCGAGAGATCAACGAGATAGCCGGCCTGGGTGACGCGCAGGTGCCGCCGCTCCATGTAGAATTCGACCAGCTCGGCGGCCTGCAGCTTGTTCCAGGTCGAGCGCATGACCGGCGCACGCTCGCCGCCGGCGACAAGCACCTGGTTGCGGTCGAAGACGCCGTCGCCATTGCGGTTGCGCAGCCATTTCAGAGCGGAGAGGCAAGACGGGCTCATGCCGGCACCGCCAGTTCAACCGCCATGTCGCGCGCGGCGCGCAGGATCTCGCGCGCGGTACCCAGCGGGCGAAGTAGCTTTGGCGTGCCTTCATGGTCCGGATGCCAGTCAGTGAAGTGGCAGCGAACTAAATTTTCCAGCGCCGACCAGGCGCACTCCTCGTCCCATTCCGGTTCGTAGTAACCGCTGGTTTCGCCGACCATTATGGTGCCTTTGCGGGGATGGTCGGGCGCGATCATCCAGATCCAGCCACCGCCGTCGCGCGCTAGCCACTTGATCTCGAACTGGCGGACGCACTCTCCGTGCACCGAGCGGCCACGCTCCCAGTGCTTGCGGTCCATGATCACGCTGCCGCCGATGTAGTTGCCGTCGCGTGCGGCGCGGAACTGCTTACGCATGTCTCCGAGCAGCGGCAGCAGCGGCGCGGCGCGCTTAGACAGTTTTTTGAGAGTGCGCAGGTTCATGCCGGCACCGCCTTGTCTGGCTGATAGTCTTTCCAGTCGACGCGATTGGCGATCATCGGCCCGGCATACTCGCCGTCGCCGTTCATCTCCCAGACGAACCAGGCGGTGTTCATCCGGCTCGACGCTTCGTTGCCGTCCCAGCCGTCGCGATGCATCATCGGCAGGCGGCGCGTGAAGATGTGGACGCGCGCCGGCGTGTTCTCATCCATCGCGAAATTGCGGTCGGGATCGTCGAAGCCGCAGAGAAAATTGAGGTTCAGCAGCAGCGCCAACTTTCCCGGACGGTGCACGCGCAGGGCATGCGCCACAAACGGATTGAGCGCTGCCCCATAGGGCGGGTTGGTGATGATGGACGGCCGGTCAGGATGCGCTGCCGAAGTGAGAAAATCCTGAACCCTTTGCACCACGCCATCACCGTCCGACGTGCCGTAGTCGACCAGGTCCGAAAGTTCGACGCGGTAGCCGGCTGATTCCAACAACCGAGAGATTGCGCCGCGACCGCAGGCCGGCTCCCAGATATCGGATTGGAAGTCTTCGAGCGCCAGCAACGTGTGCACCGCTTCCGGCGGCGTCTCGTAAAGATTATTGCCGCGCTCGGCGGCGGTCGCGCTGTCGGTGCCGACGGCGGCGCGCAGGTTGGCGCGGCTCGGCTCCAGCCCGGCGGCCAGTCTCGCCTCGATTACGCGCTCGACGATGCCGGGCGTGCGTTTTTCGGCATCGCGCAGTTTTCGCGCTTCGTGTACTTCCTTGGCGGTTAGGCCAGCCTCTTCCTGGGTGAAAGTCTTCCCGTCTTCCCGACTTTTCGGCCTGCCCTTCGACGCTTCGCCGCTGGCCTGTGCGGCGTCGTATTCGTCGGCCAGCCGCACCTTTGCTCGCGCCTCGATCAGTAGCGCATCGCCCTGCAGCTGACGCGCTTTCTTCACCAGCCGCTCGGCGGCGCCGAAGCGTGCCGCGAACGCCGCACCCGCCTTAGCTTGGTCGTAGACACCGGCGGCCAGCATGCGCGCCGCGGCAACGTCGCCGTCGTCGAGCAATGCGCGCGCCCGCTCGACCACCTGTTGCAGGCCGGAGGCATCGAATGTGCCGGGAAGCGCGTTCATGCCTGCGCCTCATCTTCCGCCGTTGCGACCCTGATCCCCTTTGTCGCTCCGCACTTCGGGCAGGCTGCCCGCTTGGCGAGTTGAGCCGCTTTGGAAAGTTCCATCGGCAGATGCGCGACCACCCAGACGTGGCCGCAGTCGACACATTTTCCTCGCAGGGTGTTGTTGCTCATGAGCCCCTCCGGTTGAGGGGGACGATTTCACCACCGGCAACTGGAGCTCGTTCTGCCGGATAGGCAGCGATGTCCTTCTCCAGCGGCCATGGAAATTGCGACACGGCATGATCGGCGACGCCGACAGACCACAGCCGCGGCAGCCCGAGATCCGGGTGCGGCTTCACCGTTTCGATGACACGGGAAATCACCGCGTCCCGGTTCATCACCCAGCCGGCCTTCGGCCCGACCACGATCTGACGTTTGATGTTCTCGGCAAAGGACCGCATCAGCGCTGGTGATGCGGTTTCCATCGCCCTCGACAATGCGGCGAGCGAAGCCTTCGGCAGCACGAAAGGTGCCATGTAGCGCTCGATGATACGCTGGCGCTCATGGTCGCCTGGCAATGCCAGTTCGATCTGAATTTCGAAACGCCGCCAGATCGCCGGGTCGAGCCCACTGCCCATGTTCGTGGCGGCCACGACAAACCCGTCGAAGGCGTCGAAGTTCGCCAGCAGCGTGTTGATCGTATGATTGTGATCGAGAGCGGCCGTGCTCGCACCGGTCAGGCGGGTTGCTGCTAGGCTGTCGAATTCATCAAAGAACAAGAAGATCGGTTCGGGCGCAGCGCGAACGGCATCGAACAGCCGGCCGATGGCTTGCGCGCTGGCACCCATATATTGCGCCTGAATCCGCTCCGGCCTGACCAGCAGCAGCGGCAGGCCAAGACGGGCGGCCAGGTGATGAGCGAGAGTCGTCTTGCCTGTGCCCGGCGCGCCATGGAACAAGGCGCGCTTGCGCGGCTTCAGGTCGACGGCCAGTAGGTCTTCCGCCGCCCATATCTCGGTCAGCCATTCCAGAAGCGCCGAACGAACGGCTTTGGCGAGGATCGGCTCGCTGGCCTGCTCGGGGTGAAGAATTTCCCCGAAGTCCGACAATTTGGTTGAGCCGCCGGAGATCGCGAACATCTATTCGCTCGGCCCCATTCCGTCGGTTCCGGACGCTTCGCGCCAACCGGCGTCGAATTCGCTGCGGCGCTTGTCGTCCCATGGGAACGGGTTGGACGTGATCGGCTGATTTTCGCGATAAGCAACGCGGCCAAGATCCTTGGCGCCAGCCGCATCGACATCAGGCACATCCCGCTTCGGCCGCTCCGGCATCTGCGATGCCGCCTTCGATGCCGGCTTCGGCCTCTCGACAACGTCTTCGGCCTGCGCTTCGCCGTTCTTGTCGCGGTACAGGCGAACGGCCTGGGCGCCGACCTTGACGATGATTTCGCCCTCGGTTGGCACCAGCAGCTTGAACGCCGCGATCACCTCGTCGCGCGCCGCCAGATCGACGCTCATCTGCCCGACAGATCGGAACAGCGGCGTTTCGGTCGCCATGCCGAGCGCGTGCAAGTACATGTCGAGCTGGGCCTCGGCTTCCTCAACGTCCGCCGGCTTGGCGGCGCGCCGTTTGATGACATCGCGCACCCGGGCCGGGGTGAAGCCAGCGGCCTTCAACTCGGCGAAAATCAGCTTCTCATCTTCGTTGAGTTGCTTTTTGGCCTCGCGGACACGTTCGATCCGCTCGACAAAATCCTGCAATTGCCGGCCGGAAACAGTGTTGCGGCCGATCGTCGATGCCTCACGCTTGCTCATCGCGCGGTCCTTTCAAGATTGATGGGATCTCTTCGGCCTTCAGCCGATCACGCACGCGGTTGCCAATCCATTCGACGTCGTGGACGAGGCTTCGCACCAAGACGTCGTCGTCCTCGCCGCGCATGATCTTGGCGAGGAAATCGAGGGTCACGGAAGCCAGCGCCAGGCGGTCTTTCAGCGGCAGGTTCATCGCTCAGAGCCCTCGCCAATGACGCGATAAGTTGCACCGACGCCCATCTTGCCTTTGCGCACCGTCTCCAGCAGGCCGGCATCGATCAGCGTTTTGGCCAGGCGACCGGTCGAGGCGTGATCGCAGCCGATGTCCTCGGCAAGCAGCGTCTGGAAGCGCTGCACCTGGCCGGTTTCGTCGGCATGGACGCGAAGCGCGCACCACAGCTTCGCCGCCATCAGCGAGAGGTTATGGGACTTGCTGAACGCGACCGCATCGAACGCCGCCGCGTCGAACGTGGCCAGCTTCGGCGCATTCGGCCGGGCATCGAGGATGCTCTCGAAATGGCGCTGCACGAAGGCTGTAACGCTGATGCCGGCCTTGCGTGCTGCCGCCTCGATCCTGGCGTTCATGGCGCGGTCGCACCGCACCGAAAACCGGTAAAGGGCCTCGGCCGGATCGATGCTTTCTGCCCGATGAAACGCGCCCATCAAAACCCCCGCGGCGGCACGAACAGGCAGATGGTCTTGCCGTCATTGGCGCCGGCGACAGAGCACCAGTGGAACTTGCCGTCTGGGCTCCGCCTGATCTTCGGATCGGACATGTTGATTAGTTCGCCTGTGCGGCGGATCTCATAGCCGCGCGCGCCCTCGACGATGTCGGCATCCGGCACCTCGCGGCAGTCGTAGCCGGAGCAGCAGGAGAACGGATAAGCCCAGCCCTGCAACTTGGCGGCGGTTGGCTTTGCGTCGTGCGGCCATGCCTCGTTGGCGCAGATCACAACAATGCCGAGCGCCATGCCGCCTATGGCAAGGCCAACTGCGCAGGCGGCCGGAAGGGAGTGGATCATGCTTTCGCCCCTGTTTTGCGCCAGGCTTTCAGGATTCGTTCAATGGTCGCCTCGGCCACGCCTGTCGCTTTCTTGATCGCGGCGACGTCACCATGACCGGCGCAGGCGAAAACCAGCGTCACCTGGCGGTCCAGTTCGGCATCGTCGACGGGCGCGCCGCGCTCCTGGCCGATGCGCGCGGCAAACGCCGCCTCGAACAGCAGCTTGGCCAGCCCGGTCGGCGACAGGTCCTGCTCGCGGGCGCGCTTGGCCACCGCTTCATAGACCTTCGGCGACACCTGGATGGCGAACTGCTTGCGCTCGGCCGGCTCGAACATCAGGCCAGCCTTTCCAGCACGCGCGGCGCGCCGCGCTCGACTTCGGTGCCGCGCCCTTCGGTCAAGCGGCGGTGAAATCGGCAGTAGCAGCGACCGGGAGCGCCGGGCAGCCATTCGGATTCGGACACTTGCGCGGCGCAGAAGCGCGTGGCGACACCTTCGCCGCGCAGCGGGAACCGGCACTGATGGGTGTCGAGGTCGGCCAGCAAGCGGCCCATGCCGTTACTGCCGGCAGCCAGCGGCGCATCGCGCCCGGCGATCATGTCGAGCACGGTCCTCATTCGCCGCCCACCACCTTGAGCCCGCCGGCGGCCTGCACTCTGGCAAGCGCGTCGTCGATCGCGGCGGTGAGGCCGGAAATCTTCGAGCTGATGCCGCGCAGGATCGTCGCTTCGTTCGGCGTCACGATGCCATCGGCGCGAGCCTTGACGGTTTCGACCACCAGCCGGCCGGCCTGTTCGACCAGCCCGGCCACCTGCTCCTCGAGATGCGCGACGCGGCTGCCATTGTCGGAGGCATCGGTCAGCGTGCGGCCATGGAATTCGGCCATCACGGCGGTGACGAAAGGCCGGCCGCAATCCTCTTCCAGCGTCAGCACGACGCCGAGCGACATCAGGTCGCGGTCGATGCCGCCATTCCAGCGCCCGACCTGGCCCTTCGAATATCCGGTCTTTTCCATGACGCGGGCAATGCCGCCGCAGGCATCGACCAGGTCGTGTTGCGCGGCCAGCAGCCGCAGCTGCCAGCGGGTCGTGAATTCGCTCAAAATGGCCTCCTCAGGCAAAAGCATTCACGCGGCGGGAATTACCGCCGGCGATTCCCGTGGTGGGACGGGTTCGAAATGATTCAGTGTGCGGGCGTCAGTTCATGGAGGCCCGCAAGCAGATGCACTCATGGTCCACCTCGAAATCGGTTGTCGGCGCGGCGCGGAAAATCCGGCCACGTCGGCAAGGTCATCGCTCAAATCGAGTACGGCGCGCGCCAACGGCCCGGCGCCGATCTTGGCGGCATATTCGGCCAGCGCCAGCACGGCGGCGCGCTCGTTGGAGCAGCGCTCATAGGCGGCGATCGCCCGCACCAGCACCATGACGTGCTCGGGCAGGTGGATGGCGTGGCTTGTGCGGTGAACCGCGCCGGATGCGGGGGTTGGCACATCCGGCGCGGCACTGGCCTGTCCGTGGAAGGCGCCCGGACAGGATTCGGTGTAGCGGGAAAAAGCCGCCGGGGCTGGGAGGTCGGGAGCCCCGGCGGCAGCCGCGTTCTCCTGGGAGGGAGAGGAAATGGCGGGAAGGTCAGCCGAAGCCGCCTCCCCTTCAAGGCGGCCCTCACGATCCGCAAGCGTCCTGCTACCTATGCCGGCAAGGGAGGCTTCGGCTTGCGGGCCTGCCCCCAGGGATGGCTCATCGTTGATCGAGGACCTCTGTGCGTTCGAGAGATCGGCGCGCCGCGGCACCAGGCGCTCGGTGAAGCCGATGCCGGCGAGGCGCGCGCCGCGGTCCGCAAGGACCGGATTGGAGAGGCGCAGCTTCATGCGCGTGCCTCCGTGGTGCAGGCATGAGCGCGATCGAACGCCCGTTCCGCCCGGAAACGGAACGGGCTACCTTCCATGGAATCGCCAAACCCCAAGGAAGGAAATCGCATGACGCCAAAAGACGAAATCGACAATCTTGCCGCGACGATGAGCGAAGAGGAAATGCGGGCAAGATCAGAAGCAGCAACCATTGGCCATCTGAATGTGCTCGACACCGTTCTCGCGGCGTTGATCACGCAATCACCAAACCCGGATGCCATTCGGGCGATGATCGCCCAGCTGCTGGAAAATTTGAAAGCTGCGAAGGAGGAGCACCCATCGTTGGCTTGGGTGCCTGGTGCTATCCTCGCAGGGGCATCGCCAACTGCCGAGTATCTGCTCAGAGCTTGCTCGGAAGCTGGCAAGTCGAACTGAAAAGGAGAAGGGCGAGCCGGCGATCCTGCCAAGCTTTTCCAAACGTCGACTTCGCTGACATCGCCATATCGACCTCCGATTGGGAAAAAAAGGCGCAGCTTCATGGCCGCACCCCAAAATGGTTACGGCTTAAGGTTACCGATTGGTTTCTGTGGAAAAAAACGGCGCTCGGGCGCATGTGATGAAAATGGACCATGCAGCAACACCGAAGACTAAACGGAAGGCCGGGTTTCATGCGGCTTCCCCGGCGGCTGGAGTCTCAAAGAACCAGGCATCGTTCCATTCGATTTGGCGCTCGATCGCGGCCTTGCGAATGGCCTGCATTTCATCGAGCGAAGGAGCAACGCCGGCTTCCCATCGCGAGACAGTTGCCTGGGTTACGCCAGCCAAAGCGGCGAAGTCGGCTTGCGTGACTCCAAACACCGCGCGGCGAATATGACGGATTGCACTCATAGCGGCGCATATTATGCGCAAACGGATAACTTGCAAGCAGAAAAATATGCGCAAGCGGATTTCTCTTTATCCGCATCACATGGCAGCGTCCTCAACATGACTGTAGAAGAAAAAATTCGGGCAATTCAAAAAGCGACCGGCTGGAAACAGCTGAAGCTGGCCGAGGTGTTCGAGGTCTCTCAATCGACGGTCAATCGGTGGCTATCCGGGTCCGAGCCTGAAGGCCATCGCCGAGACGCAATCAACGCGATCTACAGCCAGTTCGTCGAGAGCGAACCGACAGTCAACGACGACAAGAAGACAATTCGCGGCGAGCAAGAGATCCTGGCCACGCTGCAGCGTATCGACGGTCTTTCAAATACAGATATTGAGGTGGCTTTCGCGGTGATCACCAATGCCTTGAAAGCTAACAAGGCCGGATCAGAACAAGCCGATGCTGATGATCGATCTGAACCCGCCACTCCCCGCCGTGAATCGACGCCATCGCGTTAGCGATTGAGGCGGCGTCCCGTTCGATCCGCTTGGCCGGGTCCATCGGCCAGATGCCGCACGCCATGTCCCGCAACCTTTGCAGCGTTTCCTCGCTCCGCGTCTTTTCGCGCGTGCTGTACTGGATCATCTCTCTATTCCCGAACCGACCGCACCCAAAATAGGAACGATTTCCTGCCTGCGTGTCAACAACGATTCAACTCGCAGGGTGTCCCAATTTGGGTCGTACAACCATTGGGGTTCGATTAACAGATTACATCAACCTGTAACAATGCCTTGTGGATAATGGGGACAAGTGTCCCACCCGTGGGGCATTGGTACCAGTCACGGGACGATTCCAGAGACTTAAGGTTTCCGCCATAAGTCGGGATCATGCCACAGTCCGACAATCCCAGCTTTCACCTTCGCCTGACGCCAGCCCTTCGCAAGCGCATCCGGCTCGCTGCCGTCGAGAACGAGCGCAGTATCAACGCAGAGATATCTGCACGGCTGGAAAGATCATTTTCGCTCGACGAAGAGGATCGAGCCAAGGCCGTCAAGTTGCTGACCGAAGCTATCCTGGTCCTTGATAAAGCACGACATCAGCAGCCTTGAGGCTACGCTTCCGCTCCAGGGGCTATGCGTTTGCGCAGCTAAAGCATTATCCGTTTGCGCATTTTCGTGATTGACTAATATCCGTTTGCGCATATTATCCCCTCCGTTCGCAATCCCGCGATGGAGGCAAATCATGATCTCATTCCAGCAGCCGCCGGCATTGGCGCCGGTGTCGGCCGCCATCCTGTCCCAGAGCATCGTCGACCGGATGGCCGACAAGATGCTGGAAATGGGCATGAACGGCACCGCCGTCACCAAGGAATCGCTGTTCGAGCATTCCGACTTCACGCTTGAAGAGATCGACAAGCATGGCCCCGAGGCGTCGAACCTCGCCCGCGCGCGCGCCGTCCGTCAGTTGGGCTGACGGGCGATGTTCGAACCGCTTTCACCCCGCAATGAACTGATTTCCGAGTGCGAAGGCCTTGGCCTTGACGGCAGGGCACCGAACAATTGGCGCGACACCTATTCGGACGCGCAATTGCGCGCTGCAATCGTCTGGCTGGACGAGATCGGCACGGTCGCCGATCAGTTGATCGCTGCCGCAGCTACGTCGCCGGAGATGGAAGCGTCGATCACCCACCAACTCGCAGGTGGACGCAAGCCGTCTGAGATCCTCGCTGATCTTGAGCGCGCACCCGGAGCGCTAGGCTGATGGCGCACCGAAACAAAAAGCTTGAACGCGCCGTTCGCATGCTTCGCGAGATGCATGAACTAGGATTCACAGTTGATCTCATAGCCGAGATCGCGATGACGGGCCGAGAGGCCCGCACCCGGTCGGCGGAAGATCGCGAGATCATCAAAAGCGTTTACCTCGACGCGCTGCCGCCGGAGCTGCGGCAATGAGCGAGCTCCGGCATTGCCGATCCTTCATCGGCGGCAGAAGCCTTCCCAAAATCCTTTCACCACGAGGAGCAACGCTGATGCCGATGTTCCGCATTCACTTCGCCGACGGCACGAAATTGTCGGTCGATGCCAATACCGCGATCGACGCCAGGAAGAAGGCCGAGCGGCAGAGGCCCGGCAAAATCTCGAAGGTGAAGCTCGCCGCCGGCGACGACAAATACCCGCCGACGGCGCTGGCCTTTGCGACCTGCTTCATGTTCGCGCTGATGTTCTGCACGGCATGGATGGGGATACCGGCATGACCGCGCGCGACGCCATCGACCGCCTGAACCGCAGCCGTTCGCAGATCCGAGGCGAGTTGCCCGACCGCGCGCCGCTCGACCACATCGAGCGCATGTTCGATACGAAGCAGCCGCAAAAGGACTGTTGCCTCTGCCACCACTTCCCCGGCTGCCTGTGCGGGAACGAGTGCATTGATACCGAAAGCCCGTCCGCCCGCAGGGTGCAGATCATCCTGATGCTTGCCACCGCCCTGATCGGCATCGGCCTGCTCTACGTGGGGCTGCGCTGATGGCGAACGGTATGCGCCCCTGTTTCCTTTCGCCCGGCCAGGAACGCGAGTTCGAGATGCTCGTAGGATATGCGCGAGGCGGCATTTCGTCATGCGGCGAAGAACATGCCCGTTTTGCTTTGGAAGGTTTGGTCCCGCTCACGCACGACATCAGCGCGATTATCCGCTGCGCAAAAGCCGATCTGGAGGCAACCGTCCATGGCTGACTCCGATCTGCACAACCTGCTTTCCGGCCGCTTCGTTCGCGAGGTGATCGGACCGGCCGTGAAAAGCGGCGCAACCGATGCCGAGCTGATGGTCCTCTTCGAATCCGTCCAGTTCGGCATGATGGAAATCCTGCACCGTCACTACGCGATGGATCCTGCCACCGCCGTGAGCCTGTGCGAGGGAAGCCTGCATAGCGCCATCGAGCGCTTTGCCGGCGCCAGGAACATCGCGGGGCAATGATGGCGACGCGCGACGAGAAGCTCGTATTCGCCGTCTCCCCTGCCGGGCAGGGCGATGGCGTTCCAATCCTGCTGGTCGGCGTCCCGAAAGGCGCATGGGAATACATGAAGGACGGCAAGACGCACCACTTCGACCTGACCAAGGCAGGTGTGCCAGTGAAGCTAATGTTCTTCGGCGCCGAGAGCCACGCCGCGGCGATGAAGGTCATCGACGACGCCATGAAGGCGAGCGGGACCGCCTATCTCGACGAGCGCCGCACCGACTTCGCCATCAAGCCCAGGGGAACGTCATGAATGAAGATCAAATCAAGAAGATGGTTGACCGCTTCCTGACGTGGCGGTTGCCAGAAGACTTCAACCCTGACGCAGGCATCAGTTTTAAGAAGACTTTCAACGAGCACACTCCTTTCCCGATGAAGCATGAGCCGACCGGGACCAACCTGTTCGATGCGATGCAGGCCACTGCGATGGTGCGGCACATGGTTGAGGGGCTTCCCGCCCACTCCACCCCGCTAGCCGCTCAAGAGACGCGCCAAGTTGCTTGGCTGATCGAGCACAAAGGCTACGCCGGATCCACGCTGCCGCACTGGTATGCCGAGAATGAAGACGCCATCGCCGTGCACGCCGCGCTAGCAATGGATCCTGGCGTGGCGAGGAGTTGGCACTGGTGGACGCCAACCGCGTCGGAGGCAAAGCGCTTCGCCTCTATGGCCGAAGCGGAGGCGTTCCCGCCTTACCAGATGATCGCCAGCGATCCAGCGATCAGCATCACCGAACATGTGTTTATCGCCTCTCCGGCTCCCGACAAGTACGCGGTGACGGAGGCGATGGTCGAGATCGCAGCGAAAGCGATGGACGATGCCGAGTTTGGGTTCTCGCTGAGGTTGACGCGTCTTGTCGATGGCGTTTCGACCTATGAGCTGACCTATTCTGACGGCTCCCCGCAACTGGAATTCGAGGACACGGACCAAGCCTATGAGCACGTCGCTCAACGCAAGCGGCTAACTCAGGCTCGTGCCGCCCTCACCGCCGCCGTTGGCGCTGGATCGGGGGCGGAACATGGCTGACAAATCCGCCATCGAATGGACCGACGCGACGTGGAATCCGATCGTCGGTTGCTCCGTCCTGACGCCTGGCTGCACCCATTGCTATGCCATGGGCATGGCCGCCCGCATCGAGGCCATGACAGCCTCGCTGCAGGCTAAGGGCCAGACCGGCGCCCCGCACTACAACGGCACCACGCGCAAGGTGAACGGCAAAGCGGTCTGGACCGGCAAGCTCGCCATGGCACCGGATCACATCCTGACCGAACCGCTGACCTGGCGCACGCCGCGCCGCATCTTCGTCAACTCCATGGGCGACCTGTTTCACGAGGATGTGCCCGACGAATGGATCGACAAGGTCTTCGCCGTCATGGCGCTGGCCCCGCAGCACACCTTCCAGGTGCTGACCAAGCGCGCAAAGCGCATGCGGGAGTATTTCGAGAAGATCGACACCGAACTCCGCGCGGCTGGCGAGCAAGGTTATACCCCGAGGCGGCTCGACCCGATCGCGTGCGACATCACGCGATCGCCATGCACTGCCGGCTGGATGGAGGAGCAGGATTGGCCTCTCCCCAACGTCTGGCTTGGCGTCTCAGCCGAGCGGCAGCAGGAGGCAGACGAACGGATCCCGCATCTGCTGATGACGCCGGCTGCGATTCGCTTCGTCTCAGCTGAACCGCTTCTAGGGCCGATCGACTTCACATCGATTTGCTGGCGAGACGACGACGCCGATATTCGGGCCAATTCGCTGACGGCGGAGGCTTGGGTCGAGAACAGCGATAGCGCCTCGGCCTATTCGAATAATTGTGACGGCGTGACCGGGCTGGACTGGATCATCGTCGGCGGCGAGAGCGGCCGCGGCGCCCGGCCGATGCATCCCGCATGGGCGCGCTCGATCCGCGACCAATGCGCCGCTGCCGGGACGGCATTCTTTTTTAAACAGTGGGGCGAGTGGGCACCACAAATCGGCGCTGTCGACGGGTGGACGCTCGACGACAATCCGGAAATCAGCCGATTCGAACACCGTAAATGGGAAGATGGGCGCTGGAGTGAGCCCTTCTGGCCCATGTGGTGCGATTGGCAGGACGGCAATTACGACGAGGAACAATGCGTCTCGCGGATCGGTAAGAAACGGGCTGGCCGCCAGCTCGATGATGTCGAGCACAACGCCATGCCGGAGGCTCGCTGATGGGCACGGCAACCTCTAAATGCTATCGCTGCCACGGCGCTGGCATGCAGTCGGGCGGCAATATCTGCCAGATATGCCACGGCACAGGCATCATCTCCCCGTTGCCGCTCAAGCCTCGCCAGCCTGCAACCGCACCGGAGCGCATCGTCGCGGTTGCCGTCCGCTTCAAGGGCCTGACCGTCACCTTGCCGGCGCCGGCCCGGCACGGCGATGTGCTGCATCCGCTGCATGACTTCACCGGCTGCGTGCTCGGCGGCGAGGATCAGGGCTTCCTGACCAGCACCGGCCGCTTCGTCGATCGCAAGCATGCTGTCGATATCGCCAGGGCTGCCGGTCAGATCGAGACGCCGCGCTGGCCGCCCGACCTCTATTCGGAGGATCTCTGGTGATGGCCATCTACGTCGACAACATGCGCGCCGCCTTTGGCCGGATGAAAATGTGCCACATGATCGCCGACAGCACCGGCGAGCTGCTGTCCATGGCCGACAGAATCGGCGTCGACCGCAAATGGCTCCAGAAGGCCGGCACGCCCCATGAGCATTTCGACATAGCGCTCTCCAAGCGCGCATTGGCGCTATCCGCCGGTGCCGTCGAAGTCTCCAGGATGGAACTCGGCCGCATTATCCGGAGGCGACGCGAGCCACGGCGGTGCGAAACGAATTTCGTCGGCGGCATGGGCGAATGCCTGGCCTGCGATGCTGATCAGGGTGAAACCTGCCGGGGCGAACATGATTGAAAAGCACTCCGGCCTCCAGCAGATCGTCTGCGAATGCGGCATCTCCCAGCGCCGCACCTATCAGGCCGACGAGTTCGACGTGATGATTTCCGATGCTCGGTCGGAAGGCTTCGTCATCGCCAAGGTCGCCGGCGAGTGGCAGCACACCTGCCAGGATTGTTCGCGCCCCGCCCGATCGCAAAGGAAGTTGCTGTGATCGAACTCCCCGACCTCGCCCTATCCGTCCGCCAGCCTTGGTCCTGGGCGATCCTTCACGGCAAGGATATCGAAAACCGCGATTGGTCCACCAAGATCCGGGGCCGGGTCTGCCTGCATGCATCGAAGGGCATGACCCGTGACGAATACGAAGACTGCCTCGCTACCATCCATGCGATCAGCCGTTCGCGCCCCTTCCCGCCAGGTCTGACCCTGCCGGCATTCGACGAACTGCCGCGCGGCGGAATCGTCGGCACCGTCGAGATCACCGGATGCGTCGCCGACAGCGACAGCCCGTGGTTTTTCGGCCGCTACGGCTTCGTGCTGCGCAATGCCGAGCAGCTCGACGAATTCATTCCAGTCAAAGGCGCGCTTGGCTTTTTCAGGTGGCGCGACAACCTCGCTGCGCCGAAAGCCGCTGCAGCGCCGCGGCAAGGCAGCCTGCTATGATAACCTCGAAAGAACTACTGGAACGAGCCGCCGCTGATGAGCGTGTTCAAGCGGCTGTCCGTGTCGTAGGTCGCGACCGCTTCCCGCCTGTACCCAAATGCCCTGCCGGCGAATGTCTCTGTACGGATGTGACATTAGGCAACGTGTTCATGGTCTATCGCTGCACTCGCTGCGGCTTTGAGGAATGGCTATGACCGGCCCAAAGCGCATTAAGCTGTCGCGCCGCAAGGGCTGGCGTATCTGGACCAAGGTAGACAAGATCAGGGCGAAGCAAGCCGCCAAGCCGGTCGGGTCAGCGCTGCCTGTTGCCCTCGCCCCTGCCCAGGCAGTGCCGGGAGATATGGTGGAGGCGCTGGCGTTGATCAACTCGGCGCGGGCTCTGCGCAACGCTGATATGTGGAGCGCTGAAGCCAAAACCCTCGAAACACAAGCCGCCGCCATCATCGAGACAGCGCTCGCCGCTGAGAAGGAAAGCCAGCCTATCGGGCCAAACTACTGGCCGGATGAGCTGAGAAGCGCTGCCGGGCGCCTCGCCGCCCTCGCCCCTGCCGCCCAGGCAGTGCAGGAGGCTGAGCTTTGCAGTGACTGTCCTCGTGTAGAACACTCAACGGATGAGACACGGTGCACTCCATGCCCTCGCCGCGCCACCCGCTTTTCGCCCACAGCATCAAGGGGTAGACCATGACGCGTGAAACGTTCGATAGCCGGATAAAGCGGCTAACCGATGAAGCGATCAAAGACACCGGAGTCGTGATCGCTGCGGCAATGAGCAAGGTCTATGGCCAGACCGATGAATTCGCGTGGCTGGTTGAGGCATTCGGCGGACAGCGCGACCGTTATCTTGCCGGCTTTCATCCTGCCTACATGGGGCAAGGCTTTGCATGGATGCCTACTTGGACGGCGGACCACGCGCAAGCGCTGCGTTTCGCCCGCGAGAATGACGCCAAGAAAATCGCCGAAGTCATGGACGCGCCTGGCAAATGCCGTGCCGTCGAACATAGATGGATGGCCGCGCGCCAGACCCGCGAAGCCCTCGCTCTCGAAGTCCAGGCAGTGCCGGGGGATATGGTGCCCTTCGGCCTTGATGCGGAGAGCATTGAGACTTTCAGGTTCAACAGCCTTAAGCCACAAGAAATTGCCGGAGATGCGCGCACACAGGCAAAGCGCATTCGAGAGTTGCTGCACTGGTTCGCCCGTTTGCAACGCGGATCGGCCAACCCGAAATGGACCAAGGCGCACGCGATGGAGTTGGCGTATTACATCGCCACCACCGACGACCGCGCATCCATCGATATCGCTCAAATCGAAAAGGATGCTTGGCTCAAGGGCGTAAAAGCAACGCACGACGAGCGCGGCATGATGCTTCGACTTGGTATGATCACAAAGGCTGAGTTTGACGCCGCCCTCGCCGGTCAAGTCTCTCCCGCAAGTGGGAGGCGGGGATGATAGACAAATTCTGCACTTGTGCGAATACCATTACCTCTGATCCGTGCATCGTTTGCGGCAAGCCGAAGCTCGTGACAAAAGAATGGATGCAGAAAAGAGCTTCACTCGAAGGTGATAGCGAAATCGGTGCCGGGATGACCACCGAAGCAACACCCGCTCCCCCTGCTATGGAAGCCGAGGCGGTGGCTTGGCTCGGCGGTGACAATGAACAGATTTGCGATGCGACTGCAATGCGTCAATGGGAGGCGTCCCTCAAGCGCCCCGATCTTGCCGAGAAAGACCGTGTTCGCGGCGCACTGGAGGCCTTTAAGCGGCAGGCTATCGCGCTCCAAATGCTCGCCTCCCCTCCCAAGCCTGACAAAGGAGTGGTGGAGGCTTTGCGGTCGTTGGTGGCGATGCGGGGGAGTATCGAGGCGGATGTATCCTCAGCCCATAACAATCGAGGAAACGGCGCTTCCGAATGGATGCGCGAGGACGACAGGGACTTCCGCCGCGAGCTGCGTACGGCGTTTGATGCAGCCGATGCCGCCCTCGCCGGTCAAGTCTCTCCCGCAAGTGGGAGGCAGGGATGACGCGATCTGATCCTATCGCATATCCGCCGCGCGGGCTGTCCCGAGACGAAGCGGCGCGCTACATCGGCGTCGGCGCAACCAAATTTGACGAAATGGTCAAGGACGGCCGGATGCCGAAGCCGAAGCGCCTGGACGGGCGGACCGTGTGGGACCGCGTCGCAGTCGACCTCGCCTTTACCGATATCCCCGAAGATGGCCACAGAAATTTCTTCGACGGCCTCTATTCGGTGAAATAGCCGGCGCGCTATGGTCCCGCCATGAAGCATCCCGACTACCCCGGCGTTTCCGACATGACGACGCGTCATGGCAAGGTGCGCTGGCGCCTGCGCAGAAGCGGCAAGAAGGACGTGATGCTGCCGGGCGAGCCGCACACTGCGGAGTTCGACGAAGCCTACCAGAACGCCGTCCTTGGACGGCCAGCGCCCGTTGTGCAGATGCCGGGCAGCGCCAGCCCGCGAAGCCTCAAAGCCGCATACCGTCTGCTGAAGAAGACCGATGAATGGCTTGCGCTCGATGACAAGAGCAGCACCCGCTACCAGCAGACGATCGAGCGCATCCTGTCAATGCCGGCCGGCGGCAAGGCGATGCTCGGTGATGGCCCCGTGGAGGATCTGAAGCGCTCCCATGTTAAGTCAATCCTGTCCGCCTTCCGCGACACACCGCACATGGAACGCATCGTTCTGATCTGCCTTCGCAAACTGATCATGGTGGCGATCGACGAGGAATGGATCGAGGTCGATCCAACCTACAAGATGACGCGGAACCCGCAGACCGATGGCCACAAAGCGTGGCCGCTCGAGATTATGGCGAAATACGAGGCCAGATGGGAAGTCGGCACACGGCAGCGCACCGCCTACGCCCTGGCGCTTTGGCTCGGCAACCGCGTGAGCGACATCACCCGGCTTCGCTGGGTTCACCAAACAAAGAAGCACATTGCGGCCGACGGGGAGATTCACACCGTCGACGGATTCGAGTTCGTCCAGTTCAAGGGGCGGAAGCGCGGCAAGAAACTGTTCCTGCCAATGACGCCAATGCTCGATCGCGAACTCGCACCGCTGTCGAGAGATACCGAGACAGTGCTGGTCTCATCGCGGGGCGGCGCATACACGGACGGCTCTCTCAGCACGCGCATGGCCGACTGGTGCAGGGACGCCGGGATCGAGCCAGGGTACACGATGCACGGCCTGCGCAAGGCCCTTGGCGTAAAGCTGGCCGAGGCAGACGCATCGACGCGACAGTTGATGGAGATGCTCGGCCACAAGAACATTGCCTATGCCGAGCTCTACAGCCGGGAAGCCTCGCAGACCAGGCTTGCGGTGAAGGCCATGGAGAAGGTAACGAAGATCGAGGAAGCCCGGAGCAGCCGAAAATTTCGGTCGTGAAATGACCGATGGAAACCTGTTCTGGAAACCTTTTGGAAACCTGTTTCTAAGCCATTGGAATTGTTCAATATGCAAGAAGCAAGCGGTGACTTTACCGAGGCTGCCGAGCCATTCCGCCTGTTTGCCGCATGGCTCGACGACGCGACGAAAAGTGAGATCAACGATCCCAACGGCGTGGCGCTGGCGACCGTCGATGCCGAGGGCATGCCGAATGTGCGGATGGTGCTGCTCAAGGGGTTCGATGAAAACGGATTTGTGTTCTATACGAATTTCGAGAGCGCCAAAGGCCGCGAGATTCTTGGCAGCATGAAGGCGGCGATGTGCTTTCATTGGAAATCGTTGCGCCGGCAGGTGCGCGCGCGCGGGCCGGTGGAGATCGTTACCGAGGCGGAAGCGGACGCCTATTATGCGACGCGTCCGCGCGGCAGCCGCATCGGCGCATGGGCGTCGAAACAGTCGCGGCCACTGGAGAGCCGCTTCGCACTGGAAAAAGCCGTTGCCGAATACACGGCGCGCCATGCGATCGGCGAGATCCCACGACCGAAACACTGGTCGGGCTTCCGTATCGTGCCGCAGACGATCGAGTTCTGGCACGACCGGCCTTTCCGGCTGCACGACCGCCTCGTCTTTTCCCGTAACGCCGAGGGCGGCTGGGACAAGACAAGGCTTTATCCCTGACACTCAGGCTTTCTTCCGCGTCATGAAGGCTGTCAGCGCGGCGCGGGCCTCGTCGGATTTCAGGCGCTCGCGGAAATGCTCGCTTTCCTGGCCGATGCGGGCAACAAGGTCTTCACGCGAGCCGCGCATCAGGTCACGCGCGATCTTCAGCGCTTGCGGCGGCTTGGCCGCGATTTGACTGGCCGCTGCCAGGACGGAGGCTTCGAGCTCGTTCTCCTCGACCACCGCGTAGATCAGTCCGGCAGCTTTCGCCCGCTCGGCAGAAAAACCTTCGCCGAGGCCAAGCAGCGCGAAGGCGGCTTGCCGGCCGAGAATCTGCGGCGCAAGCAGGCTCGACCCCGCCTCGGGGACCAAACCGAGATCGACGAAGGGCGTGCGGAACATTGTGCGCGGCGTGGCGAAGGTCAGGTCGCAATGCAGGTTGAGCGTGGTGCCGATGCCAACCGCGATGCCATCGACGCCGGAAACCATGGGCTTTTCCGTCCTGGCCAGTGCCATCAGGAAATCCCAGACCTCGGTGCCGCCCTCGCCGCCGGTGGCGACGACCATGAAATCGGCAAGGTCGTTGCCGGACGAGAAGGCGCCTGAAACACCGAAGAAGACATGGACGCGGATCGCCGGATCGGCGTCGCCCTCGGCAAGCGCCGCCGACATTTTCGCATACATGGCGCGCGTCAGCGCGTTCTTCTTGTCCGGACGGTTCATGCGGATGATCTGGATGGCGCCCTGGCGCTCGACGAGGATGTGGTCTGTCACGGGTGATCCTTTGTGAACGTCAGCCTTTTCGTGAAACGGCAACCTTGTGGATGTCAGGCGGAAATCAGTGTCTTGCCGGCAGCGGTAAGGCTTTCGGCGCCGCCGATGACGCGCTCCTTCAGCGCGCCCGCCTCGCCAAGCAGGTTTTCGGCGAAGAAACGGCAAAGGGCGACGCGGCTTTGGTCGGCAAGCGCGCCGCGTGCGAGATAGGCGCCGCCCGCCGCAAGCGAGATCAGCCGCAGATACGGCGTCGCACCGGCCAGCGCCTCGTCCGAGCGCACGTCGGCAAGCAGCCCTTGCAGGAAACGCGTCGCCTGGCCGAGGTCGTCGAGCGCCTGGTCGAGACCATCGGCGGTGCGGCCAAAACCTTGAAAATTTGAGGTCCGCACTTGATTGGCGATGGCTTTCAGTTCGGCGATGTAGCCATGCACATGCTCGCCACTGCCAAGCGGTAGCTTGCGCGTCACCAGGTCGATCGCCTGGATGCCATTGGTGCCTTCGTAGATAGGCGCGATGCGCGCGTCGCGATAAAGTGCTGCCGCACCCGTCTCCTCGATGAAACCCATGCCGCCATGCACCTGCAGCCCGAGCGAGGCGACCTCGACGCCGACATCGGTGGAAAAGGCCTTGGCCAGTGGCGTCAACAGATTGGCACGCTCCTGCCAGTGGGCGGCTTCATCGCCACTGGATATCCGCGCGTTGTCGATGGCATGCGCACAGGAATAGCTGATGGCGCGTGCAATCTGGGTCAGCGCCTTCATGGTCAGGAGGTTGCGCTGCACGTCCGGGTGATGGACGATCGGCGCCATGCCGTTGCCATTATAGTTCGCGGCCTTACCTTGCCGGCGGTCATTGGCGTAGGCGAGCGCCTTCTGCGTGGCCGTTTCGGCGACCGCCACGCCCTGCATGCCGACGGCGAGCCGCGCATTGTTCATCATAGTGAACATGCAGGCGAGGCCCTTGTTTTCCTCGCCGATCAGCCAGCCGATCGCGCCGGGCGCCATCCCTTCGAAACCATCGCCATAGATCATGGTGCAGGTCGGCGAGGCGTGGATGCCCAATTTATGCTCCAGCCCGGAGCAGAAGACATCGTTGCGCGCGCCCAGCGCGCCATCGTCGCCGACAAGAAATTTCGGCACCAGGAACAACGAAAGGCCACGTGTGCCGGCCGGCGCGTCCGGCAGCCGCGCCAGCACCAGATGGACGATGTTGTCGGTGAAATCGTGCTCGCCATAGGTGATGAAGATCTTTTGCCCGAAGATGCGGTAGGTGCCGTCGCCAGCCGGCTCGGCGCGGGCGCGCAACGCATTCAGGTCCGAGCCCGCCTGTGGCTCGGTCAGGTTCATCGTGCCCATCCATTCGCCGGAGACGAGCTTTTTCAAGTATTTGGCCTTCAGCGCCGATGAGGCGTGCTTGTCGAGCGCCTCGACCGCGCCCATGGTCAACGTCGGGCCGATGCCGAAGGCCATCGCGGCGGAGTTCCACATTTCGAGCGCGGCGACGCCCAGCATGGTCGGCAGCGCCTGGCCGCCGAATTCCTCCGGTGCCGACAGCGCGTTCCAGCCGCCGTCGATCCAGCGGCGATAAAGTCCCTTCCAGCCAGGCGGCATGGTGACGGCCGCACCCTTTAGCACCGCGCCTTGTTCATCGCCGATCTTGTAGAGCGGCGCGACCTCCTCTGTGGCGAAGCGGCCGGCTTCCGCCAGAATGGCGTCGACGATGTCTTCGTCGAGGTCGCCAAAGGTGCCGGCGTCAAGCGCCGGCCTCAGGCCGGCGACATGCTTCAGCGTGAAGGCGATTTCCTCGACCGGTGCCCGGTACATGCTGCTCGCTCCTCCTCTGTCCGGCAGGGCAACTTAAAATCCGTGCCAACACAAAACCATCTGCTTTTTGGGTCACCTCTCCCACCTTCTTTTTACGTAAACGTCAAATTTTGTCACGCGGATTTTGCAATTGGAGCTGTTCAAGCTAAAATCGGCAAAGCCGGACAGCTCGACCGGCGACAGATCAAGAATACCGGATCGGACCGCCCGTGCTCGCCAGACCTGACGCGTATCGCTGCATCGAATGCGGCCTGCCCTATCGAGCGGCAGGTTTTCGGCACTATCGGGGCAAGATCGAGGACGGCGCCGCCTATTGGTCGGATCGCGGCACGCTGTGTTCGCCGCAGTGCTCGCTGGCCTATAACCGCAAACGCGAGGCCGAGGGAACGCTGCCGCAAGCGCCGGTGCCCGACCCGCTCCAGACCCAGCCGCTCTCCCGCCGTTGATGACCAGCAAAGCCACCACCGGCAGAATTGCGGCATTCGCCGCGGGCGGCCGAAAGCATTTCCTTAACCATGGCGGTTCAGGATTAGGCTTTGGCCAGCAAGGATCTGCTGTTTGAAGCCGCCGGCGCATCCTCTTCGCCGTCTAGGGCCCCTCGTCGTCGCGGCTGCGATGACAATGGCGTCGGGGCCGGCAAAAGCCTCGGATTTCTCCGAGCCGTGGAAGGATGCCAACCGGGCGCTGGTGATCGACGCCTACGAATACAATTCCATCGATTGGGCTGGACTTGCGACCGACAAGCGGATCGTCGGTTTCATCAACAAGGCGTCCGACGGGATGCCGCCAGCCTATTTCTGTTTCGGCGACGAGACCGAGACGCGGCTCTGTAAGGCGTTGTGGAAGCGCCATGCGGTGGCACAGGAACTGTTCCAGACGCGCAAGGTGGTGGCCAAGGCGCTCGGCCTGAAATGGGGCGCTTACCATCTCGCCCGCCCCGGCAACCCCGTGGGACAGGCCAATAATTTCATCAACTTCGCGAAACCTGGTCCGGATGACCTGCTCGCCCTCGACATCGAGGATGACGACCCCACGAAATGGATGTCGCTCGAGGATGCAGAGGAATTCGTCCGCCATGTGCATCGGCGGCTGGGCCGCTTTCCGGTGCTCTACACCAACGGCAAGACCGCCAGGCACATCGCCGACAACAAGTACAAATACCGGCTCCTGTCGCGGCTGCCGCTCTGGTATGCGCGCTACAAGCCGGACATCGGCGTGCATTTTCCGATGGGCAACTGGCAAGGCTACGCACTCTGGCAGTTCTCGGCAAAAGCCAATTGCGGCCGGTTCCGCTGTCCTTACCGGGTGGCCGGCACGCCGAACGATATCGACGTCAATGTCGCACCGATGGATGCCGCCACATTGCGCGCGCAATGGCCTTTCGGCGGCCTGATCGACGTGCAGCCGGATTACCTTGCCTCGATACCGGTGCCTCTCTCGCGCGAGGCCGGCCTTGCGGGCAATGCCATCACCTACGCCGTGGTGGCACCACCGACCTTCACCGAAATGACCGCCATGTTCAGCGCCCGCTGGGCCAATTTCCGCAGCAGCTTTCAAATGCCTGCTGTGAAGACGTTGCTGCGCCTTCCGCGCGGGATTGCCGAATATGTGGCCTGGACGCGGAACGAAAAGCACTCGGCATCAGCGGTTGAAGCCATGCCCGCCGCCGGCGATCCGGTCAGCACCGCATCAACCGAGTTCGACCATCGCCAGCGCTGAAAGTTGAAGCCGTTCGGCGTCAGCGCGCCTGCTCGCGCGCGACGGCCTGCCAGCCGATGTCGCGGCGGCAAAAACCTTGCGGCCAATCGATCCGGTCGAGGGCGGCATAGGCTCGTCTCTGCGCCTCGCCGACCGTGCCGTCGACAGCCGTGACGTCGAGCACACGGCCGCCATTGGCGATCAGCGCGCCGCTGTTGATGGCGGTGCCGGCGTGAAAGATCTCGACGCCATCGCCCGCGGCCTCTTCGACGCCGCGGATGACCGAGCCCTTTTCCGGCGTGCCGGGGTAACCCCTTGCCGCCATCACCACGGTGAGCGCCGCCTCGTCGCGCCAGCGCACGGAGGTATGTGCAAGCTGGCCGTCGGCAGAAGCGTTGAGCAGGACCAGGAGATCGTCCTTCAGCCGCATCATCAGCACCTGGCATTCCGGGTCGCCGAAACGGGTGTTGTACTCGATCAGCTTCGGCCCCTCGCCTGATATCATCAGCCCGGCAAACAGCACGCCGGAAAACGGTGCGCCAAGTTCGGCCATTCCGCGCATGGTCGGCTCGACGATCTCGCGCATGGTCCGGTCGATCATCTCCGGCGTCATCACCGGAGCCGGCGAATAAGCCCCCATACCGCCGGTGTTCGGGCCGATGTCGCCGTCACTGAGGCGCTTGTGATCCTGTGCGGTGCCGAACGGCAACGCCGTGGCGCCGTCGCACAGGCAAAAGAAACTCGCCTCCTCGCCGGTGAGAAACTCCTCGACCACCACCTCGGCGCCGGCCTGTCCGAAGGACCCGTCGAAACAGGCATCGAGTGCGGCCAGCGCCTCGGCCAACGTCATGGCGACGGTGACGCCCTTGCCGGCGGCGAGGCCGTCGACCTTGATGACGATCGGCGCGCCCATCTTTTCTACATAGGCCCTGGCCGACGCCAAGTCGCCGAAGCGGCCATAGGCGGCGGTAGGGATTTCGTATTTCGCGCAGAGGTCCTTGGTGAAGCCTTTCGAGCCTTCCAGCCGCGCCGCCGCCCGGGATGGGCCGAAGACGCGAATGTTCGCGGCGCGGAGGTCGTCGGCAATGCCGGCAACCAGCGGCCCTTCCGGCCCGACCACGACGAGGTCGATGTTTTTCTCCGAGCAGAACCGGGCCACCGCCGCATGATCGGCAATGTCTAACGTCACCAGCTCGGCTTCGTGGCCGATGCCCGGATTGCCGGGGGCCGCGTAAAGCTTCGTCAGCAGCGGCGAGGCCGCGATCTTCCAGGCCAGCGCATGCTCGCGGCCGCCGGAGCCGATCAACAAAACACGCATGCCCAGATCCCTTGCCATTCCACGATCAGGACTGCGCTATTGCGCCCCGGACGATGGGTCAAGACATTTGGGAGAGTTTGAAGCAATTCCGCACGGGAACGAGAATGGGTCGGCCTGCTTGATGCTTGACGGCGTGCGCCTCTGCTGCCACTCCAGCACGATGGAACCCATCCAATCGAAAGCTGCCCAGGGCCGCGTCGCCGATGCGCCGAGCGGCCACTGGGTCTACCGCATTCTGCCGCGCTGGCTGTGGCCCTATGCGCAGCTTGCCCGGTGGGACCGGCCGATCGGCTGGCAGTTGCTGCTGTGGCCGTGCTGGTGGTCGGCAGCCCTTGCCGCGAGTGCCTATTCACGCCCTACCGATCCGCTGCTCTCGCTGCTGCCGACACCTTTGTACCTGCTGCTGTTCCTGATTGGCGCCATCGCCATGCGCGGCGCCGGCTGCACCTATAACGATCTGGTCGACCAGGACATCGACAACCAGGTGGAACGTACGCGCTCACGGCCGCTGCCGGCGGGAAAGGCCACACGCCGGCAGGCCTGGGCGTTTCTCGCTATCCAGGCACTGATTGGACTCGCTGTGCTCCTGCAGTTCAACAGCTTCGCCATCCTGCTCGGCATCTGCTCGCTCGCCATCGTCGCTGTCTACCCATTCATGAAGCGGGTAACCAACTGGCCGCAACTGGTTCTCGGCCTTGCCTTTTCCTGGGGTGCGCTGATGGGATGGGCGGTCGAATTCGGCGATCTCGACGGCCCGCCCGTCATGCTCTATATCGGCTCGATCCTCTGGGTGATCGGCTACGACACGATCTATGCGCATCAGGACAAGGAAGACGACGCCATCGTCGGCGTGCGCTCAACCGCACGCCTGTTCGGCGACAACACCAAGACCTGGCTCGTCGGGCTTTATAGCGGGGCGCTGGTCTGCTTCGCCATCGCCTTCGCGTCGGCGCAGGCGCCCGTGCCGGCGCTGGCCGGACTGGTCGCCGCCGGAGCGCATATGGCGCGGCAAATCGCAGTGCTGGACATCGACGATCCGGACCAGTGCATGCTCTTGTTCAGATCGAACAACCAGGTCGGCTGGCTGATCTTCCTCGGCCTGATCGGCGGCGCGCTGTGGGTGGCGCTCAAGCCGCTGGTGTAGGGCCCGTTCCCTTCTCCCCTTCTTGTGGGAGAAGGTGGATTGGCGCGCAGCGCCAAGACGGTTGAGGGGTGTTGGAAGAAATTGAGGCGTTCGCGTTTCCTGGAACACCCCTCATCCGACCTCGCTTCGCGAGGCCACCTTCTCCCACAAGAAGGGGAGAAGGAAGAGGCGCATGTGGACTACTCGCGCGAAATGATCTCCTGGCCGCCAATGACCAGCCTGAGGCCGAGGTCGCCGGCCCTGCGACGGGCGAGGAAGCGCGGACGGCGCGTGGTCGAAACCCGACCCTTGCGGCGATCCTGCGCCGGCAATGTCTTGATGGCGGCGCCAAGCGATTCCTCCAGCGTGCGGGCGATGCCGTCCGATTCAATCAGAAGCATCGGCAAACGGTAGGCATCGGCCCAGGCACGCCAGTCGGCGGCGACATCCTCGAGATCGTCGGCCACCAGCAGCGGCACCGACAGCATCGGATCATTGTGCAGAAGTTCGAGCGTCACCGTGACATTGCCATCCGGATCCTCCATCGCGCGGGCGGCCACGCCACGAAACGCGTTGGCGGGCAGAGCGATGAACGCCGGCACGCCGCTCATCTCCAGCATGCGGCGAATGACGGCGCCACGGTGGTCGATGGTGAAGGTAACGTCGCCATAATCGTCGCGCGTGGCGTAGCTCACCACCTGCGGCAGGCGGAATGGGTCGAGGCGCATGTTGCGCCCGGCCCAGACTGGCTTCAGTCCAGTGTTCATATTGTGCCTTTCCTGTCTCTCCTGAGAGCCGGTTTTCCGGTTCTCCGGGCCGGTTTTTCCAGCCTCGTTGTGGGGAAACATTAGCGCGGGCTTCTTATCGCAGCGCTTAAGAAAGTCGGTTAAATTTTGCTGATCTCGAGGGGATGGTTATCGGAATACGACCAGGCACAAGACGGCGAAAGAATCAGATAACCTTACCGGGATTCATGATGCCGGCCGGATCGAAGGCCGTCTTCACCTTGCGCATCAAATCGATCGCCATCGGCGGCGCTGTCGCGATCAATTCATCCCGCTTCAACTGGCCGATGCCGTGCTCTGCCGAGATCGAGCCGTGGAAGCTGCGCACGACATCGTGCACGGCCTTGTTCATGGCGTGATAGAGCCCGAGAAACGCTTCGTCATCGCCGCCAACCGGCCGGGAGATATTGTAGTGAAGATTGCCGTCGCCCATGTGGCCGAAACACACCTCGCGCGCACCGGGGCTGACCGATTGAACGGCGCCGGCCGCCTTTTCGATGAATTGCGGGATAGCTGCCACCGGCACCGAGATGTCGTGCTTGATCGAGGCGCCTTCGGGCTTCTGCGCCTCGGGCAGCACCTCGCGGAAATTCCAGAAGGCATCGCCCTGCGCGATGCTCGCCGCAATCACTGCATCGCCGACGATCCCCTGCTCGAGGCCGGCTGAGAGCACCTCCTCGATCAGGGCTCTCGCATCCTCCGCCGAGCGCCCCGACGAGATCTGCATCAGCACATACCACGGCCAATCCCCGGACAGCGGCCGCACGACGCTTGGCGCGTGCAGAAGCGTAAAATCGTAGGGCCTCTGGCCGATCAGTTCGAAAGCGGTGAGTGCAGCGCCGGCGCGATCCATCGCCAGGCTGAACAGGGACAGTGCCGCCTCCGGCGAGGACAGGCCGGCAAAGGCCACCTCGCGCCCCTTGGGCTTGGGGAAAAGCTTGAGCACGGCGGCGGTGATGACGCCGAGCGTGCCTTCAGCGCCGACAAACAGGTTCTTCAGATCGTAGCCGGTGTTGTCCTTCTTCAGCTTGCGCAGATCGTCGAACACCTCGCCGGTCGGCAGCACGACTTCGACGCCGAGGCAGAGCTCACGCGCATTGCCATAGGCAAGCACGCCGGTGCCACCGGCATTGGAAGAGAGATTGCCGCCGATCTGGCAGGAGCCCTGCGCGGCAAGCGACAGCGGAAACAGCCGGTCGGCGGCGTCGGCCGCTTCCTGCAGCGTCTGCAGGATGACACCGGCCTCGACGGTGACGGTGTTGGAGAGGAGGTCGATCTCACGGATGCGGTTCAGCCGCGACAGCGACAGCACGATCTCGCGGCCGGACATATCCGGGACCTGCGCGCCGACCAGCCCGGTGTTGCCGCTTTGCGGCACGACCGGCGTTCCCGTCTCGGTCGCCAGCCGCATGATGCGGCTAACCTCGTCGACGCTGCCCGGCCTCAGCACCAGCGCCGTTCGGCCATGCCAAAGGCCGCGCCTTTCTATGAGATAAGGCGCGATATCCTGCTGGTCCCGAAGCGCGTATTTGTCGCCGACGATTGCCGCAAAACGGTCGATGAGGGCGAGGTCGATATCCTGGGATATGTCATTCATAGGTGGAAACTATGGTGCCCAATCGATCTTGTCACGAGGGGCGGCAGCGCGCGAAAGCCGGTCGTTGATCGCCTCGCCCAGCCCGTCGAACGGAATCGGCTCGACGGCGATTGTCTTGGCGCCGCTGCGATCGAGATCCTGCATGTGGGCAAAGAGGTTGGCCGCGGCTTCGCGCAGGTCGCCGGTCTCCGACAGGTTGCGCAAAGCGGCAGCACCTTGCCAGCCTTCGGCACGGCGCGGGCCGAACGCCAGCAAGGCTTCGCCCTTTGCGACTTTTGCGGCGTTGACCCGCACCGCAGCACCCGGCGCGTAATGCGAGGCGAGCATGCCCGGCGCCTCGATGCCCGTCGCACCGCGCGACAGCGTCGTGCCGGCGACCGCTTCAATCTCCTCGGCGGCAATGCCTCCCGGTCGCAGCAGCCGCAGCTTTCCACCCTCGATCTTGACGATCGTCGATTCGAGCCCGACGGACGTTGCGCCGCCATCGACCACCAGCTTGATTTTTGCACCGAGATCGGCCGCCACTGCCTCGGCTGTCGTGGCGCTGATCTTGCCTGAGGAATTGGCGCTGGGCGCCGCAAGCGGGCGGCGGAGCCTGGTGATCAGTTCGCCGCCAAAGCCTTTCGGCATGCGCAGCGCGATCGTATCGAGCTCGGCGGTGACCAGCGGATGAATGCCGTTGCCGGGCCGCTGCGGCAGCACCATCGTCAGCGGTCCCGGCCAGAATGTCTGCGCCAGTCTTTTCGACAGGGAATCGAACAGCGCGATGTGCTCGGCCATCGCCAGATCGGCAACATGGGCGATCAGCGGGTTGAAGCGCGGCCGGCCCTTGACCTCGAAGATGCGCGCCACGCCGACACCATTGGTGGCGTCGGCGGCCAGCCCGTACACGGTTTCCGTCGGAATGGCGACGACATCGCCGCCTTCGAGCAGTGCCAGCGCCCGCTCCATCGCCTCGCCGGCGGCAAGTATCTCAGCCACTCTCATCACCTTACAGAAGCAGGACCTCACAGATGTGGGACCTCACAGATGTGGGTGCGTAATACGGTGACGTTTATGGGGCAAGTCCGGGCGTTAGCGAATTACCAAATCGCTAAAATGCTAGCTTTCCTCGCAAGCCCGCATCAATTCCGGGACGGTATGTTGCCTGCTTGTTGGGCAGGGAATCTATCATGGTCTGGATGCGTATTCTGGGAGCGCTTGGTCTCACTCTGGCGGCGGGCGGAGCACACGCTTCGTCCTTCGTTGTTCTCGGTGCACCATCCTCGACGCCGTCCGTCGTCAAGCTCGGCGCGCCTGAACCGGTGAAGGTGGCTGGGAGCTCCTCGACGCCATCGATCGTGGCGCTCGGCGAACCAGTGCCTGATGTCACCTATGAAAAAGTTGCTGCGATCCCGAGCCAGCCCAAGCCCAAGCATGAAGTAATGCAAAGCCCGATGATCATTCGCGGCGGCATCGTCGGCGACGCCTTCGCAAAGCCGGCCCCGAGCGGCGCACCTGCCGCGACAACCGCTGCCGCAGCACCTGGGGCGGCCACCAGATCCGACAAAAAGATAACGGCATCGAACAGCCCGCCTGAGCCGGCAACGCCGCAACCAACGCCCATTCCCGAGATCGACCAGGCCAGATAGCCGTCCGAGGCCAGGACGACGCTCGCCCGCCGCCTGGCTCACTGAGTAAAATGTCGCCGCCTGAAAAAACCTAGGCCGCGACCTCTTCGTCCGCGTCGGTGGCGTCCGACTCTTCCTCTTCGTCGGTGTCCTCTTCGTCAGCGTCCGACGCTTCGGCCTTCACGCCGTCGTCTTCGTCTTCCTGGTCGTCGACATCTTCTTCGTCTTCCTCGTCCTCATCCGAGAGGCTGGCGGCTTTGTCGTCTTCTGCGCCTTTCCCGGCCGTCGCTTCGCTTTCGTCGTCGTCACCGTCCTCATCATCATCAGACAGATCGGCAGCTTCGATCGCGGCAGCGGCGGCCTCATCGAGGGTTGTTTCGGAAACGGGCTCAAGCGCCTCGGCGGCGGTTTCTTCTGTCACTTCGATGTCGCGAGCGGAATTCATGGAGCCTCCGTGGGGTTGGGGAACATGTTCCTTGTGCCACGCGGAGATCATTGTCATATGACTGTAAGCCGGCTCGAATCGGCTATTGGGAAAGAAATATTTCCCAAGCCTCAGCCGGCGATTTTCGAGAAATCCGCAACCTGGTCGGTCGCTGCCCGGATGCGTGCCAACAGTGCGAGGCGGTTGGCACGCACGGCCCGGTCCTCATCATTCACGAGAACGCGTTCAAAGAATGAATCAACCGGTTCACGCAACGCGCTAAGCGCCAGCATGGCGGCGGAAAAGTCTTCGTATTGAATCGCTTCGCCGGCTTCTCTCTCGGCCTGATTCACCGCGGCAAACAGCGCTTTCTCGGCCTCTTCCCTGAACAGAGCCGGCTCAACACGTTCGGCAATCGTCGTTTTCTTCTTCTCCTCGGCGGCCAGAATGTTGGCCGCACGCTTGGTGCCGGCAAGCAGGTTCCTGCCGTCCTCAGTGTCGAGGAAGGAGCCAAGTGCTTGGACGCGGCGGACGATTTGCAGGAGGTCGTCGTTCGGCGATTGGCCAATCTCCCCCCTTGACGGGGAGATGCCCGGCAGGGCAGAGGGGGGCGCGACAGGATGAGAGGTTGGCGGGACAGCGCCCCCCTCTGTCGGCTTCGCCGACATCTCCCCCTCAAGAGGGGAAATTGGGCGCGAGCCCGCTGACAATACCGCGTCAATCAGATCGTGCCGCGCACCCTGGTCGCGGAGATAGACCGTCAGGCGGTCGTGGAAGAAGGCGAGGAGATCGGCGCTAAAGGGCCGTCCGGACGCGAGATAGTTCGCCATCTGGTAAGCGCGGTCGAAGAGAGATGTCAGCGCAAGCCGGACACGATTCTCAACCAAAATCCTCACCACGCCCAGCGCCGCTCTTCTCAGCGCATAGGGATCCTTCGACCCCGTCGGCTTTTCGTCAATCGCCCAGAACCCGACGAGCGTATCGAGCTTGTCGGCGAGCGCGACGGCCACCGACACTGGATCTGTCGGTACGCGGTCGGATGGACCTTGCGGCTTGTAGTGTTCCTCAATTGCGGTGGCGACCGAGGGATGCTCGCCTTGCAGCAGCGCGTATTTGCGGCCCATAGCGCCCTGCAATTCGGGGAATTCTCCGACCACCTCGGTGGTGAGATCGGCCTTGGCCAACACCGCGGCGCGCCATGCGAGTGCGGGAATCTTCCCCCTTGAGGGGGAGATGTCGCCGAAGGCGACAGAAGGGGTCGGTACGCCCTGACGCAACGCTCTATCGCGGACAGAGGATGCCGGTGCTTCACGCGGGGCGACCCCCTCTGGCCTGCCGTCTTTGCCACCACTTGGCATCTCCCCCTCAAGGGGGGAGATTGAAATCGCTACGATCGGCGCCAACTCCTCAGCAAGCCGTGCAATCCGCTCCACCCGCTCGCCTTGGGTGCCGAGTTTGGCATGGAAGGTGACGCCGAGATGGTCGAGGCGGGCTATGCGCTGATCGAGCGGCTTTTTGAGATCGAGCCCGAACTTTTCCGCCGATGCCTGCAACTGGTCGAGATCAGGCAGGTCGCTCTGGTCGGTCTTCCAGAAATAGAGCGCGTCGGACAGCCGCGCGCGCACCACCTTGCCGTTGCCGTAGGCGATCTCCTTGCCGCCATCCTTGGCCTCGATATTGGCGGTCAGGATGAAGCGGTTGGAAAGCTCTTCACCGACGCCCTGCGGCCGCGTGACAAAGCACTTCTGGTTGGCGCGGATGGTCAGCCGGATCACCTCGGCCGGAATGGCGAGAAAGTCCTGCTCGAATTCGCCCATCAGCACGACAGGCCATTCAACCAGGCCTGACACTTCCTCGAGCAGCCCCTCGTCCTCGACCAGGTCGAGCCCGTTGGCGAAAGCGAGATTCCTGGCGTCGGAAAGGATGATCTGCTTGCGCCGGTCGGCGTCGAGCACGACCTTCGCCGCCTCCAGCTTGGCGGCATAGTCGTCGAAACGGCGCACGATGATTGTGCCCGGCGCGTGAAAACGGTGGCCATAGGTGACGTTGCCCGAGCGGATGCCATCGATCTCGAAATCGACGACCACCGGCTCCTCGGTTTCCGGGCCGAAGGTGCAGAGGATGGATTGCAGCGGCCGCACCCAGCGCAAGGATCCGGGTTTCGCCGAGGCCGGCCCCCAGCGCATCGATTTCGGCCATGGAAAATCGCGGATGACGCCTGGAACCAACTCGGCGATGATTGCTTCCGCCACCCGGCCCGGCTTCGCAATATGGGCGACATAGAAGTCTCCCTTCTTCGGATCGGAATGGATATGCGACTCGGCGATCGAGGAGAGACCGGCCTTGCGCAGAAAACCCTGCACCGCCTGTTCGGGAGCCTTGGTCGAGGGCCCCTTGATCTCCTCGCTGATGTCCTTCGAGCGCGCGGTCACGCCGCGAATGTCGAGCGCCAACCGGCGCGGCGTCCAATATTCGCGCGCCGCCTCATAGGTCAGCCCGGCCTCGACCAACCCGTCCGTCATCATCTTCCTGAGGTCGCCTGCAGCCTTCCGCTGCATGCGAGCGGGAATTTCCTCGGAGCGAAGTTCTAGAAGCAGGTCGGGCATAAATTAGCTCCTCACCCTCCCCTTGATGGGGAGGGTCGGCGCGTCAGCGCCGGGGTGGGGTGGCGGCGTCTCGGTCACCAGCGCCCTCTGCGTTATCTCTCGGGGCGAAGGTGTGATTTCCGTTCTTCCACCGCCGCATAGATCGTATCAAGCACGGAATCCAGTTCGTTTTTTACTTCATGGTTCCAGAAGCGGATGACGCGATAACCTTGGCTCTCGAACCATTTCGTTCGAGCCTCGTCGTGGCGCTGCTGGTCATCAAAACCGTGTTGGGCACCGTCGACCTCGATGATCAATTTCAGCCGATGGGACATGAAGTCCGGAAAGTAAATCCCGACCGATGCTTGTTTACGGAAGTGCGTACCGTCCACCGGGATTCGCCAGAGATGCCGCCACAATATGCGTTCCTCATCGGTCATTGCCGCCCGAAGCCGTCGCGCAGACTGCAGCTTGAACCGGTCAAGCTTCGGCATTGGCAAATCGCCCCGGCA